>NZ_BDUD01000001.1:0-300000 GCF_003113895.1 Nostoc commune NIES-4072
ATTATACAAACGAAAACCCCCTAGCTCTTATAACAGCTAGGGGGTTTTCGTTTATGCTGAATTTAGGATTGGATAAATTGCTATGACTTATGACTCAATAAATTTGGGATTTAAGAAAGTCTATTCTTGATGGACGTTATGACAACGCTTTGCTAATTGTTGATGAGCTAGAGTTGATGAGTCGAAAGAGTTATATCCGAAATATTAGGAGTTTCCTCATCAGACTTATGATTCATTTATTAAAAATCAGGTTAAACAGAGATTAAATAATTCATGGGCAGCTTTTATTGAAGGTTCGATTTTATAAATTCAGGATTTAAATTTACAGGATAATAACCCTCTTCTAAGAAACAGAAATGTTTCTTTACATCCATTGGGAATGCGATCGCTTTCCTCGGACGCTTTTGTCACTTTAGGCAGAGGAAAAATAAAAATCAAGTAGAGTTTCCTGGCAATTTTTCAATGTCTGTTGTGATCTGCCAATATCTGTGTTCTCCACGTTTTCCGTGAATTATCTCTCTAATAAATCTTTTTTCACTCTTGAGATCAGAAAAGACACTTTTGAATCTCTGCCAATCTAAATATTGAGTACGCTGCTTTGGAAGTAGCTCTACATAATGATTTGAGCGAATTGCGACTATATAATTGAGACTCATTTCATCTAACACAGATATAAAATTAGTCCCACTCTCACCATATAAACTATCTGCCAATACCAAATTGAATTTAAAGCCCATTGACTTGAGCTTTTTCATAAGCATTGCTGCTATTTGTGGTTTGGTCAGGTACTTATCTCCTGGCTTCAAAGTTTCACGAGGCTTGTATACTTCAAACAGTAATGGAAAGGTCATTCCGCAGAACATACCATATGCTGTTACTACAACAATTCCATTCTGAATCTTTCCTAAATTTCCTATATACTGCCTTTTGACATAATCTGTTGATAATTAATGGTTGATGTGGTTAAAGCTGATGCTCAAAAGAAGAAGCCTGGCCGCCGTCCTAAATTAATTATTGAAGACCAAGTTTTAATCGTCATCGACGTTTTGGGTTAAGATCGAATTTAATCGCGGGAATTTATAATCACGAATTAGCCATATAAATCGGATAAAAATTGGATAAAAAAATCGAATTAATCAAATAATTTCAGTATTAATCAATGACTGAAATGATGTTTGCTGCCATCTTCCTAACTAGCGATCGCCAGATAATACTTGCTAGAAGAAAATGATAACCTCTTACTATTTTAATGTCCCAAAATTGAAATAACTTTTAATTATACCACAAAATATTTATGCAAGAGTTCTAAAGAATTGCTATAAGATCAACTATATTCATCCCAGAATATCGAACGTCAGTTTTCACTGTGTTGTATTTACTTTAGCATCTTCAGCCACCTCTTTGATTGTCCAACTTCTTTCTGCTGCAAGTTCCCTAATCTTTAGTCTAACTACCCTTATTTTATTTTGATAAAAGCGAGATTCCACTTTTTAAAAATTAATGAGGTGGATTCCACCTACTATATGAACAATATCAAAAGCGATCGCTCGTCTAGCCTGAAAAACTAACAAAGCGATCGCTATCTTCACTTTTAAAACCAACCAAGCATAGAAGTCACCTCCCATACTTAGGTTAAAGGTTGATCACCCTCTCCGTGTTGTTTCGTCCCCGCCTCTGATAGTGGTGCAGACATGATTTGCTTTTGCTGTTCTTGTAGCCAGGTTTCAAAGAGTTCATTGAGTAGCCGCACTTTCATAAATTCATCCAGTTGTGCTGGGATAAATTTTTCTAACCGCAAAATCACGAACCAGTCGGCGATGCGGGTAGGGGGCAATATCTGACCGGGTTGACTACTAGATAGCATTTGCACCATTATCGGATGTAGTGCATTCAGTTCAATCGGGCCTACTAAGCCTCCAGTTTGGGCTTCTGGCCCCAGTGAATATTCACGGGCCAAGTCAGCAAAAGAGTTTTCTTTTGCCTGAATCCGGAAGTAAAGTTCTTGGGCTATTCCCACATCCTGGGTTCGCAGTAGAGAATAAATTACTTTATCTAGTTTTGTCTTGGACTGAAAAAAGTAGGATTCTAGTTTATTACCCCAGGTAGCTTGCTTGAATTTTTCAATTTTAAGCTTACGAGTGATAATGACTTCTAGTTGTTCGGGAGTCAGCCCTTGATTTGCCATCCAAGTCTGGATGTCTTCTTCATTTTTGAACTGTTTTTCAGCGTAAAACTGCTGTTTAGCTTGGGCTACTTCCTCAGGTGTACATATTGCTACGTTGGCAGAGCGTGAGTTTTGTTCTATTGCCTCATCAATAATCAATTCGCGCTGCAAATGTGGCAGCATTTGGTAATTTGCCAGTAAGGAAATCAGTTCACTAGCTGTGATTGTACGATTACCGATTTGGATCGCTTCAGTCATTAGCTTTCGGGCATCTTAAGAATATCTGGTCTGTCAAAGAAGCTAAACCGTAGCCTACTCACTGGGAGCTTTTGTTTTAATCTTACCGAGTTTCGTACGCTAACTTCACTTTCGTAATAATTAAATAGTGGCTTTAACATACTTTAAAATATACAGCTTATATGAGTTTTTATCAAAAATTCTACGTAAATACGACTAGATGTGAAAAAAAAGGATAAAGGTGAATGGGAGCATCCCAATTTTGCAATTTTACCAAAATAGTTACAAGTTAATTGCGATTGCTTTGCTTTACTGCGTTACGCTTGCAATGACAAATTATGTTTTTACACATTTGGGATGCTCTCGCTCAAGTAACTAATAACACTTCTCGTCGCTACTGCAAGTTAGAAGACGAAATTATCAGACTGAGCTAGGGTGCTTTGAGATAACCTTCTGCTAACAAAGGTTTTTTAGTTAACCAGAAATACTCACTTTATAGCGAGTCTCATTTGAATCTGACTTTTCCCATTATATTTTTGGTAGAGCGATGTCTACGAAGGGCTGCGCCTACGCTCACTATACCTCTATCCCAAAGTCCTATTATGTATCCCACAATAAAAAATTCTAACGTTTACAATGACTCTAAATAATTCAAAAGATCCGCCATTTCTTGGGGGCTAGGTTGGAATTTTGGCATTGGCGGAGTTTCGCCACTGATCACTTGGCGAATCAGTCCATATCGAGACTTATGCTTTGAAACAGCTTGCAAACTGGGGCCTACTCGCCCATCTGCTTCCAAGCCATGACAGCCAGCACAATTAATTTGAAAGATCGCGTGTCCTTGAACTGGGTTTCCTGTTAAGGATAGAACGCTCTTAACGTATGGATCGGAGGCTTGAACCAACTGAACACCAAAAAAGCCCAAAGAGACTGCTAGCAGTATAGCCAGCGTCAATAAAACGATCCTTTGAATCAAAATTTCAGGTTTGGTAATCTGGTTATCCAAAAGGTTTGCTGTGAAAATCTAGGTGTGCTAAAAAGTTTTCATTTCCTACACATAGCTTAAAAGTTCTTGATTGTGTCTGCAAGCACAGAAGACTATTTTCTTGTGGGCAGCCACCCCCCAAAAAGGCTGTAGGGCGCAGGATTCATACGAAATTTGGTAAAATCAAAAACAGGCAACGAATATTTAATAATTTCAAAGAGGAGATTTACAGTGGTTGAACCCCTACTATCAGGTATTGTCCTTGGTTTAGTTTTCGTCACCCTTGCTGGACTGTTTTACGCTGCCTATAAGCAATATAAGCGCCCCAATCAGTTGGGGGGATAAGCAGTGCTGAGTTTTGTTAGCGGATAGCTATGGTTTAGCCATGTGCTGAGTTTTGAGTGGGAATATGAGGGGGATGAGGAGACAAAATAAAATTTTCTCCTGCTGCTCCTTTGTCTGCCCCCTCTTTTCTCACTGGACAATTCTATAGAAAGTAAGTGATGTGTTGCCGTAAACTTTCTCGCGGCAAATTTCCCAAGCGAGAATCTCTGGCGGTGTCCAACCTTGTGAGGCGTGTTCAACTGCGATTTCACCGCTAGGATCTAAAAGTTGATAGTGAGCGATCGCTTCTAAAACTGGCTGATACAATCCACTGGCATAAGGTGGATCAAAGTAAATTCTATCGAATTGCTTGCCTAATAAAGTCTTTAACTGTTGGAAAATATCTCCCCGCAATACCCGAAGTTCTTGCTCGGTATTCGCTACCTGCTGCCAATTTTGTTGGATGGTGGCACAGGCTCGGCTCGATTGTTCAATTCCCACTACTAGGCTGGCTCCTCTACACAAAGCCTCTGCGCCCATTGAACCAGTACCCGCGCACAAATCTAGCCAGCGACAACCTGCAATTTCTCCCTGCCAAATATTAAACACTGCTTCTCTTACCCGCGCACTAGTTGGTCTAGTTTCTTTTCCAGGTAAAGTTTTTAGCTGGCGATTCCCGTAAATTCTCAGGCTCATTGATTATTAGTCATTGGTCATTAGTCATTGGTCATTAGTCATAAGTTTTAGACAAAGGACAAACAACAAATAACAAAAATAGGATTAGGCAGGAATTTTTTCGCGGACTTGAGCAACAAAATTAGATAGGATTTGCAATCCAATGTTAGAGGATTTTTCAGGGTGAAATTGGACTGCCATCAGGTTTTCGTGGGCGATCGCAGCTGTGACGGTTTGAGTACCGTGAGTAACAGTTGCTGCACGGATTAGCGGGTCTATTGGGTCAACATAGTAAGAATGGACAAAATATACCCAAGGATCGGACGGTAAATGCTCCCACAAAATACTTTTTGGTTGAGTAACTTCCAGTTGATTCCAACCCATGTGAGGAATAGTGATGTCAGGTTCTGAGCGAAACCGCCGCACTTTTCCTTTGATAATTCCTAGTCCTGGTTGAGTACCTTCTGCACTTGATTCAAAGAGAATTTGCAATCCTAAACAAATTCCCAAGAACGGTTTACCAGATGCGATCGCTTCTTTAATCGGTTGTTCCAAACCACGCGATCGCAGGTGTTGGACTGCTGGATCAAATGCTCCCACTCCCGGCAGAACTATTGCATCTGCCTGCTCTAATTCCTTTGGAGAATAAGTAACATTAGGAGTTGCTCCAGCTTTTTCCAAGCCTTTGCAGACTGAGTGCAAATTTCCCATCTCGTAATCTACGACCGCAATTACTGGCATTCACCTGCTCCTTGTAAATTTATTATGGAGGGTTTTTCTATTCTAAATAATATTTGTTATGAAGGAAAGAATTCTATTAACTTCTTTTGACATTTGCCTAAAAGATGAACAGTCGAATTCTTTTGATGATTTATTATTTGAAGTTACCAAACTTGATCTGATACCAGATGATTTAAGTTTTTTACCCTAGTTACCCGTAGATGTGCAACTTGCCAGTACTCAGGTAATGGAAAAAATCAATGCAATTCAACCTGATTACATCATCTTTTGTGGCATGGCTGCAAGGCGTACATAATTAAGTATGGAAGCAGTTGCTAAGTAACTAGGCAAGAATAAATCAAATTAGATTAAGTAATGTAAAAACTCTTGAGATTATTTTGTAGTCAGGGCTTTAGACCTCATTTGAGGACTTTAGTCCTCTCTACGAGACGCTGCGCGAACACTACAAACCTTTAATTATTTACACCGCTTTACTTAGCTGTAAAACAATTGTTTTACAAACAGCAGTTAATTTAGAAGGATTAGTGAGGGGAGCAGCAGCAATTGAGATTAGCCCCAACTGCGGTAAATTTGTCTGTGTTCGCATAGTGTTTCGCAGAGTACTTAAGCCAAAAACAACTCACGGTACGTTGTATATTTGCCCATGTTCTGGTTCTCAATCAAGAAAATTTGATGGGGATTCTTGCAAATTCCGTATTAATTATTAACAAACTGGCACTTTCATCAAGTGGTTAATGTCTGTATGGTGAAATGAATATCTAAGTATATGTTGCCATTGTTACTAATTTTCCCAATTGCTCAATTAACTCCTGCCACGCCACCACCTGAAGAAGTCGTGCAACCACAAGAAGTGCGTCCTTTACCAGGACAATTGGATACAGTACCGACGTTTAACAGCAATAGTCCAGAATTGGTTTTGAAAGAAGGAATTTTACTCTCCACCTTTCCACCAAATGGGAAAAAAGTGCCAAAGGCGCATTTGAATTTTCCCTTTCGAGGACGATTTGATATTTTTGCCCATCATATTACTAGAGCTGAACCAGCAGAGAATTTGCGCTCGCTCTATCTAGGAATAATTTTGCACAACCCTGGTTCAGAAGCAGTAAAGGTGAATATTTTGCAGGCGGCGAGTTATTTGAGTCAACCGGATGCACCATTTATTGAGCTACCATCTTTTAGTCAAAATCTTTTGGGTACAATTTTTGCTGGCCCAGGCGATCGCGTCATGTCTGATGTACTGAGAGGACGGCGACAAGAGATTTTTCCTGCCCAAATTGAGATTCCACCAGGGCAAAGTCGGATGTTACTAAATTTACCAATTCCTGTGCAGGGATTGACACCACCCCTGAATGGTCGGTCTACATTGATCCGACTGCAAAGTAATGGCACTGTCTATGCAGCTAGCCTAGCTATGTTTGCACGGGTTAATCCCGATGGTAGTGAGCGATCCCTACGACAACCCGAAGCGGGAACGCCGACTTTAGAAGAGTGGCAAAATTTACTAGATAATGGTGATTTGGCTGGGCCACGGGATAAAGCGCCCACTCCCTTAGAAGAAACTGGCAAACCAAGAATTTACGGGCGTGTTGCTGGAGTGGCTGGTGGTTCACGATGGAGAGCTTTATTAGTAGATAATCCTAAAGCGAGGTATTTGACTATTCCCCAGCCTGGTCAAATGTTTTCCTACCCTCTGAGTAGCCTGCATGGTGGCACATTAGGAACTGGTCAAATTCAAAGTGCTACTATGCTGGTGCGCTATCCTGACACCGCATATCGCGCTCATGGGAACTATGGGATTCAATATAATCTCAAGTTGCCGCTATATAACAATACTCGAAGTCCTCAAACTGTAAGCGTGTCGATACAAACACCACTCAAGGAGGATCAATTGGGAAAACCGGGGTTGCGCTTTCTTAGTACACCAGCCCGTCAAGTATTCTTTCGAGGTACAGTGCGGATACGTTACAAAGATGAGCAAAATCAGCCAAGAACTCAGTTTGTGCATTTAGTGCAAAAGAGAGGTCAACCAGGGGAACCCTTAGTTTTATTAAATATGAAAGCAGGCGATCGCTCTTTAGTAGAAGTTGACTTTCTCTATCCGCCAGATGCTACACCACCGCAAGTATTAACAGTTTCAACTCAAGCGGAACCTCGGTAATGAGTCATGGGTAATGGGTAATAGCTTTTCTCTAATTACCTGTTACCAAAAAATATTAATCAACTGAGTCACAAAGCTTTACTGTTTACCAACTTGGCGCGACTCAGAGGCATATCGGTCATAGATAAATTATTCGGGGCGATCGCTTACCTAACAGAGCGGTGAATGTGATCCGTGAATTAACTTCTTCATATTAATAAAACTTTTCACCCCAAATTTGTGTATTTAGGGTGAATACCTATTCCGCCCCATGCGTTGCAATAGAAATAGCAGACTATAGCAGGCAATAAAAGGACGGCATGGCAACCGAGCAAAAAATCAATCAAGAAACAGAGTTAAATTCGCTCCAGCACCTTATGGGAATCCTGATTTTACTGGTAGAGGATGAGCCAGATATTGCAGATTTGCTCACCTTTGTTTTGGAAGCAGATGGTGCAGAGGTGATTGCTTTAAGCGATGCAGAAGCAGCCCTTGCCTTGGTAGAATCGCTTCATCCCGATATTCTGCTGTGCAATGTGAAATTGCCCGATCATGATGGAAATTGGTTAATTGAGCAGATTCGAGTGCATTCTTGCTTATCCTTAAGACAGTTGCCTGCGATCGCTATCACTTCTTATACACGGGAAGTCTCAAGTCATAAGGCTTTGAATGCTGGCTTTAATCGATTTTTAGTCAAGCTTGAAAGTCCAGAGGAAATCGTAGGTGAGATTGTTCACCTGCTATCTACGAATCTTTAAAAATAGAGTTGTCGGGAAATAGTGACTAAAATCGCTGAAAGGCTTAGGGAGTCTAGGTTTCAATAATTTTAGTCAGAAATCAAGAAAAAGCTTACCACAAGCAGGTTTCAAGGATTTTTGAGCTTATTACCCAACAAGTCTAATAAATACTCTGTCTTAATGTCGTTTTTGACACTGATTGTACTAATCGGTGTTGCAAGTACACAGCTAGCTGTACACTCCTACAAACTACTCAGTTTAAACTAACAGACTCTCAAAGCTAATAATACAATTTTCTTCAGAATTGTACTGAGATTATTCGGCATGGTAAGTAATACCTCTCATTAATAAATGTATTAATCATATAGCTTCGCTGCACACCAATAATTTTCAATTGTAAAATATCTAGTACAGGTCGGAGGAAATAAACCTACCATTTGATTACAACCAGAAAGCCAAAAATGAAAGCTTTTTGACTTTTGACTTTTGACTTTTGCCTTGCGGTACTAGCCCAATTTCAGGACATTCTTATTTTAATTTTTTACGTTACAGTATTTAAGTGTTATCTCTGCCTTTTTGATTCTGTATCAAGCGTTGGTGTTCTAAAAATGTACTTGATTGCATGAAAAAGACAGAGAATGCAATTAAAGTTGAAAACCCTTTGCTGGTTTTTTTTGCCCTTTACCCTTGGGTTTAGATTTGTTAACTTCTCCTAAAGCTTCTTGAAACAAGTTGTGTAAATGTATAGGAACACTAGCAATTTCTGGTAACTCTGGCTCAATAGGTTTATTGAATTCTTGCAAAAGTGCGTCCAAGTCGCTTTCAAGACGAAACTCTGGACGTTGCAGAACTGTTTGCAAGACATTTTCTAATTTAGTTGGATATTGTTGCGCTAACCGATGCCAAATAAAAGCATTAATACTTTTATCTTCGAGGTAATAGCGAACTAGTTTTTCAGCCCCTTGAACACTTTGCCAGTCCTCTGCCGATAAAATTGCTTGTACCTTACTATATGTTGGTAAAAACATTTGTCCCCAACGAGGATGAGAAAGAGCTGTTACTTGTTCTGCTTTCTTGAGTTCCGCAGGTAAATCAACCTTTGGCATCACCATTTTGCTATTACTGCTTTTGCTATTAAACATCTGAGAGACTACGTTGGAATCAGCACCAAACTCTTCTGCGGCTGCTTTTATTTCATCGTCTCCAATGCCAGCTGCTTCTGCTACTTCAGCCAAGGATTTAGAAGTATCAATTCCTGCTTCTGCAAAACGTTTTTCAGTGATTAATTCTTGGAATTCAGCTATTTTTTTATTAAGCTGGTATCCAGGTAATGTGATTTCATCAGTGCCAAAAAAGTCCACAAACTGCTGATGATATTGTCCTACTGACTGCCAAGCTTCTTCTAGCAAGTCTGGAGCATCGCTGTAAAGATTACTTTTATAGTTTTCTTTGAAATTACCAATTGCTACAGCAAGTTTTGGTTTACCTAATTTACCCATTATTGTGTAGGGCCCAGAAAACATCCAGTAGCTATCGGTAACAGGAGAAATGCGAGTTAGTAAAATTTCTCCTACTTTTAACCGAGATATTGCCTGTAATGTTTGAGTATTATTTGGCTTGACGATGTAGTGTTTATCTGTCAACCAGTTCGTCAATTCAAAGCCATCAGGTAGAATATTCGTTATGGCAAATAAGCCAATAAAACTATGATGCCAACTGTTGATCAGGTTGCGATCGCTTTCTTCTAAGTCTGGATTGCTTTCGATAAACAACTCTAATGGAGACTTATCACCCACTTTCCCGGCTGTCAGAAAGCTATCGATAATTAAGTCCTGCTGTGTACTATCCCCACTTCCACGGCGCAACTGTGCTGCTGCATAAGTTTCCAATGCTTGTGCTAGTTCGCCTTCAGCATCAAGGACAAAATCAACTAAAGCTTGTTTTAATTGGTGCGATCGTTCTAATATGACATCCACAAGTTAATCTCTCGGTGCAACAGATGTAGATTATAGCTCTTGAGAGAATTACAGCATCTAGCTATTGCTAGATTTATGCGGATTTAGCCGTAAAGCTTACTTTAAACTAGATACAAAGCATCACACAAGGTCATTACAGATGGTTGCAACTCCAAATTCTAGCTATATTTCCCCAGAAGACTATCTCAAAGGAGAAGAAACCAGCCCTATCAAGCATGAATATAGACAGGGACAGATTTATGCAATGGCAGGAGCAAGTAACGCCCATGTAATTATTTCTCTTAATATTGCTTCAATGTTGAGAAATCATTTGCGCGGGAGTGGATGTCAGACTTATATCTCAGACACCAAAGCACATATTGAGTCGATTAATATCTATTACTACCCCGATGTTATAGTAAGTTGTGACCAACGAGACAGAGCTTTTAACAACTTTCTGCGTTACCCTTCGTTAATTGTAGAAGTGCTATCTCCAACAACAGAAGCCTTTGACCGAGGTGATAAATTTGCTGACTACCGACAAATGGAGTCACTTCAGGAATATGTACTTGTGAGTCAAACTCGATTAAATGTTGAGTGTTTTCGCCGCAATTCAGAGAGACAATGGGTACTTTATCCCTATGGACAGCAAGACATCATTCATTTGGCAAGTGTAGATTTTCGGTGTGCTGTTGCAGATTTATATGAAGACGTTACTTTTGAATCCCCCTAATTGACTGACTACTAGCTCAAAAGGTAGAAACCAGAATATTGAGGATTTAAAAATGTGTTTTTAGAGAGCAAAATAAAAAGGCAAAAGAAGATTTTCTTTTGCCTTTATTAATTTTTACCTTTTTAGGACTTACGCACACTCTACGAATTCTCGGCGCTCTTGGCGTCTTGGCGGTTCGAGAAATTAAGCTTTTTAGCAATTTTTGCGTAAGTCCTACTTTTAATAGAGATGGGAAATTTCAAGTCTCTATTCATCGTCGAAATCATCGTCGTCTTCCTCATCTTCCTCGTAATCGTCGTCGTCTGCGACTTCATCGGCGATTAATTCATCTTCGTCATCTAGAACTGATCTTTCTGCACGTCTGCTACCAAAACCAGATTCCCCAAGAGTGGGAGAATCTAAATTATAGGTGCGAGCTGTGCGGTCATCTAAGACCATATCCAGAGGATCATCAACTTCATCTAAGACACTACTGGTAATTTCAGCAGCATAATCATCGATCGCACCAGGTTCTTCATAGGTATTGTAGCCAGTCCCAGCCGGAATCAATCGCCCGATAATCACGTTTTCCTTTAAGCCGCGCAGCCAATCGGATTTGCCTTCAATAGCTGCTTCGGTAAGTACCCGTGTTGTCTCTTGGAAGGATGCGGCGGAGATAAAGCTATCGGTGTTCAACGATGCTTTAGTGATCCCCAACAATACTGGGGTATATTGTGCCCTAGCACCGCCTGTAATTGCCATAGCTTCGTTCACCTGCTCAACTTGGCGCAGTTCCACCAATTCACCAGGAAGCATTGTGGTGTCACCACCATCATCAATCCTGACTTTATTGGTCATCTGGCGAACAATCACTTCAATGTGTTTATCGGAAATATCAATCCCTTGAGATTGATACACCATTTGCACTTCATTCACCAAGAATGACTGTACCTTCTGCAAAGCATGGCTAGCACAAGCATAGATTCCATCTTCAGAACCCAGGCTAAAGAAAATTTCCAAAATTTCGTGGGGATTGGATGGGCCATCGGTTAATGGTTGTCCCGCTAACACAATCGATCCATCTGGCACAATCAAATTTTGTCCTGGGCCTAGAGGATAATCTGTTACCACGCCATTTGATTCCACGACCTTGATAGCGATCGCTTCATCACCACTTTCAGCGTAAACTACCTTAACTTCACCCCCTCGGCGACATAAAATGCACGCTTCTTTGGGTTTACGAGCTTCGAGTAGTTCCTCAATCCGGGGCAAACCTTGAATAATATCTCCGGTTTTGGCGCGTTCAAACACTAGCAGCACCAAGTTATCACCCCGTTGTACCAAATCGCCGTCTTCTATCTGCAACACAGCACCAGGGCTGACTCGATAAGGGCGACCGATACGGGTAGTAACAACGTAGTTTTTAGTACTCAAGGCTGATTCCTCACCAGATGCAGCAGTGGCACTTTTGATATCCACTACTTGTCCTGATTCTGGGGCAAAAACTCCAGGAGCAACTTCTGTACCTTCTACTAGCAAGTCACCCACTTTTACTTTTGGCTGAGTACTAGTATTAATGGTCAACCTGTCAGCATCGCGCAATACCAAACAGCGACGCACGTTTTCGGTTCCTTGTCGAACGCCCCGCACTTCCCCGCCTTCTTTACATAAGATTTGAGTACGTGCAACCACAGATCCAGGGGCGATAGTAAGCCCATCTTGTACCTCAAGTGTGGTTTGGGTGCTACCTTGGGTGGCATCGGCGGTAATGTCTCGACGAATTACCAAGGATTCCAAAATTACCAGTTGTAAACGTTGAACTTCTGGGTCTTCGGTATCCTCTACTAATTCAATATCTGCTGCAAGGGGCGAAGCATTATGGTCTTGTTCCCCTTCTTGCTCAATTTCTAGCACTAGCTGGGTTCGCAGCAGTTCCACGCCTTCAACAGATTTGACGCGTTCTGAATCTTTGTAAGGTAGTCGCTGCACAGCCCGCAACTGAATCGATCGCCCGGTTTGTTGGCTCACAGATGTAGTCGATGGCACATCTGGATTATCCGGTACGGCAAACTCAACAACTGGACGACTCAACAGGGCAGGCCCTTCTGGTGTCTCCACATACTGGATATAACGCAATTCCGTGGCGACATTACCTTGGAATTCCTCACCTGGTTGGATGAAGGTGTTATCTCGCCCGATAACTGATTCTGGATCGTCCACCATCAGCAGTTCCCCAGGCTTAACCACAACTTCCCGCAGGATGTCGTTTTTCTGGGTAACTTCTATCACACCACTGTTTTGGCAGAAGATATCTTTTACTACCTCAGTGCCAGCTTCTACAAACTGACCGTCTTCTACCAACAGCAAGGAGATATCTTTATTAACTTCGTGGCTTTCTTCGGGAATCCACAAAAGAGTACCGCCCTGCACGACTTCATAACCCAGCTTGGCTTTGCCTTTTTTCTGGACTTCTACACCCGCGAATTTCAGGAATCCACCAGTGGTTGTCCGATAGCGGTCATCAATTAACTCAGCTACCACTTGACCATTTTGCACTTTTGTGCCTGGTGTGGCTCTGAGGTTAAATACTTGGTTGTTACCAGTGGAGACTAAGTAATTATTGCGACCTTGAGAACTTTGGACTGTCACCGTTGCTTGATCTAGTACCACAGAAGCAGTGATAATTTCAATTTCTCTAGTACTCTTACCTGGGGTAGCTTCTGGTAAGCGCACCACACCGCCGTGCAAACTGGTTAACTTGGTTTCTGCTAAAACTCCGTTAGAAGCGATCGCATCACCATTTTTCACTACCAATTCTGCACCAGGTGGTAAGTTGTAAACTTCCCCAGACAAAATCCAAATCAAGCCACCGCGTGCGGCTGTGGTTGTGGTATTACCTTGACGGTCAGTTTTTTGTTCTGGAACAACTTCGGCAAATTGCACTTCCCCTGCTAAGTCAGAGGCTACATCTTTAACTGCTTTTTCTGTATTAGTCCGAGTTGTGCGTCCACCAAGGGCAACCTCTGCCAACAACTGACCTTGTTTTACCTTATTTCCATCAAATACATATAGTGTTGAACCTTGGGTAAGATGAACCTCTTGGTTCTCTGGGGTAACATCACCTACTTTTGTTGGCTCCAAAAGCATGATGCCATTAGCCTCAACATATAAGGCATCTTCCCCGTGGCGGGTACGATATGTTCTGGTCTTCAGTTTGCGGGGAAGCTTAACAGTTCCATCGATTTTAGAACGAACTTGTTGCGCCACTTCTCCAGTAAACACCCCACCTGTGTGGAATGTCCGCATGGTTAGCTGAGTACCAGGTTCACCAATACTTTGGGCGGCAATAATCCCTACAGCTTCGCCCAAGTCCACCATCTTAGCGTGGGCTAAACTCCAGCCGTAGCAGTGTTGACAGACAGAACGTGCAGCTTCACAAGTTAGGGGCGATCGCAGCACAACTTCTGCCACCCCAGATTTTTCGATTTTCTTGGCCAAATCTTCAGTAACTGGGGTATTGCGTGGTGCAATTACTTCTTTTGTCACTGGATGCAGCACATCTTCGCCAATTACCCGTCCCATCAAGCGGGTTCCCAGAGGGATCAAGGTTTTAGCACCTTCTGTCATTGGTCGAATGGGAATTCCTCTGGTGGTACCACAGTCAAATTCCCGAATAATCACATCTTGGGATACGTCCACCAAACGGCGGGTGAGATAACCAGAGTCAGCCGTCCGCAAAGCAGTATCCACCAAACCTTTTCTGGCACCGTAAGACGAAATAATATATTCCGTCACAGTCAGTCCTTCCCGGAAGTTGGTTTTGATGGGTAAATCGATAATTTCCCCTTGAGGATCTGCCATCAGTCCCCGCATTCCCACCAATTGCCGGACTTGAGAGATGTTACCCCGTGCCCCGGAGAATGCCATCATATATACGGAGTTGAGGGGATTAGTCTTCTTGAAGTGAACGACGACTTCATCCTTCAAAGCTTCACTAGTACCATTCCAAGTATCGATTACCTTTTGGAAGCGTTCTACTTCAGTGATTTCTCCCCGTTGATAACGGGTTTCAGTAGCGCGAATTTCTTCCTCGGCTGCTTCTAAGAGCAATCGCTTAGTTGGTGGTATCATCAAGTCATCTACACTGATGGAAACCCCTGCTTTGGTAGCGTAGCGAAATCCTAAATCTTTCAGTTTGTCCGCCATCACTGCGGTTCGCGCCGTACCATAATGCGTAAAGGCCCAAGAAATTAAATTTCTCAGTTGACCTTTGTCAACCACCCGATTGCGAAAAATCATTTTTTCGTTAGTCATTAATCATTAGTCCTAAATTAATAATTAGGAGTTAGGAGTTAGGAGTTATTAATTACAAACTCCTAACTCTTAACTTTTCACTCCTCACTTTTAGCTTGCAAGTGCTTCCTGAATGGCATTGTTGTAAATAACGCGGCCAGGAGTTGTGTATATATACTGTGAAAGTACATTGCCTTTAGCGTCTTGTCTGACTCGACGGAACTTATAGAGTAATGTGCGCGTACCATCCTCGTTTTCCGTCACTTTCAGGGGTTCTGTATCCGGTTGGTCTGATTCTATTTCACCGTCAAACCGCACATAGATATAGGCGTGCAAGTCAATTTGATCTTGCTGGAAAGCCATAATTACATCCTCTAGGGAAGAAAAGTAATTTCCTGCTCCTTTTGTCGCACCCGGATTTTCTGCTGTTAAATAATAGGCTCCCAACACCATATCTTGGCTAGGCGTGATGATCGGTCTACCCGTGGCTGGTGACAAAATATTGTTAGAAGCTAACATCAACAACCGCGCTTCAGCCTGACTTTCTAACGACAGAGGAACGTGTACCGCCATTTGGTCACCGTCAAAGTCGGCGTTAAACGCTGGACACACTAGAGGATGCAGTTGAATCGCTCTACCTTCTACCAAAATTGGTTCAAAAGATTGAATACCCAAACGGTGCAACGTTGGTGCCCGGTTTAGCATTACAGGGTGTCCTTCAATTACCTCTTCCAGTACATCCCAAACACTGGGATCATTGCGGGATATCAGCTTTTTCGCAGCTTTGATGTTATTTACCATGCCGCTACGAATCAGGCGGTTAATCACAAATGGTTGAAATAGCTCAATTGCCATTTCTCTAGGCAAACCGCACTGGTGAATTTTCAGCTTTGGCCCGACCACAATTACAGAACGTCCAGAGTAGTCAACTCGTTTACCTAACAAGTTTTGTCGGAAACGTCCTTGCTTACCCTCAATAATGTCGGACAAAGATTTCAGGGGTCGGTTATTTGCCCCTACCACAGTGCGTCCGCGACGACCATTGTCAATCAAAGCATCCACTGCTTCTTGCAGCATCCGCTTTTCGTTCCGCACAATAATTTCTGGCGCCAAAATTTCTTGCAAGCGTGCCAAACGATTGTTGCGGTTAATTACCCGCCGATACAAATCATTCAAATCGCTAGTGGCAAACCGTCCGCCATCTAGTTGTACCATTGGGCGCAAGTCGGGCGGAATCACGGGAATAACTGCCATTACCATCCACTCTGGTTTGGAACCAGTAGCGATGAAGTTGTCAATTACCCGCAGTCGCTTAATTAGCTTGGCCCGCTTTTGTCCCTTGGCGTTGCCAATTTCTTCGCGTAGGCTTTCGGCTTCTTGTTCCAAATTGATATCGGCAAGCAAACGCAACAGCGCTTCAGCCCCAATACCTACTTCTACGCCTTGCAGCACAGAATCTTCGCTATAAATTTGGTCTTCTATTTCCAACCACTGGTCTTCACTCAGTAGCTGTTTGTAAGTTAAAGTTTCGGCATTACCTGGACTCAGGACAACATAAGAGTTGAAATAGACAATCTGCTCGACATCCCGCAAGGGCATATCCAACAGGATGGAAATATAGCTAGGAATACCCTTGAGATACCAAACGTGAGCTACTGGTGCGGCGAGTTTAATATAGCCCATGCGGTGGCGACGCACCCGTGACTCAGTGACTTCTACCCCACAGCGTTCACAGACAATACCTCTATGACGAACTCTTTTGTACTTACCACAATGGCATTCCCAGTCTTTAGCGGGGCCAAAGATGCGCTCACAAAACAAGCCATCCATTTCTGGCTTGAGAGTTCGGTAATTAATCGTTTCTGGCTTGGTAACTTCACCGACTACTTGACCATTGGGCAATGTTCTCTCGCCCCACTGGCGAATCCGTTCAGGGGAAGCCAAGCCGATTTTTACGTAGTCAAACTGATTAGTTTGGGCAGGTCTCATACTTAAGTGCTGAGTTTCGAGTTATGAGTTTTGAGTATATTTAGTTTTAAGGTTTGAATTAAGAGGTATCCAAGTGCTAAATGCCAATTACTGAGTTTTTTAATACTCAGCACTCAGCACTCAGCACTCAACACTCCTTATTCGTCGTCTTCCAGCGATTCGCGGGAAAGAGATTCATAAGTTGGTCGAGGAGGTGTGCGACGGGCTGATTGGTCTGCCATCAAATCGACTTCTACATCTAGGGAACTGCCGTCTGTTTGGGTTTCTACCTTGTGTACGGCAATGTCTAACCCCAATGATTGCAACTCGCGCATTAGCACTTTAAAGGACTCTGGGGTTCCGGGTCGAGGAATTGCCTTACCTTTAACGATCGCATTTAACGCTTCATTCCGTCCTTGCATATCGTCAGATTTAACTGTGAGCAATTCCTGTAAGGTGTAAGCTGCACCGAAGGCTTCCAATGCCCACACTTCCATTTCTCCAAATCTCTGACCACCTTGTTGTGCTTTACCACCCAAGGGTTGCTGAGTCACCAGTGAGTATGGGCCTGTAGAACGGGCGTGAATCTTATCATCCACCAAATGCACCAGTTTCAGCATGTAAGCCACACCGATGGTAATTGCTCGGTCAAAGGGTTCGCCTGTACGACCGTCATACACCATGATTTTGCCTGGGTTATCTGGGTTATATACCCAATCTTTCCCTGTTTCGTCTCGTGCTTCTTGCAATTTGCCATGTACGATTCGGCGGGATGACTCTTCCCCGTACATTTCATCAAAGGGAGTAATTTTAAATCGCACTCCCAAGGTCTGACCAGCCCAACCCAAGAGACATTCAAATACTTGTCCAACGTTCATCCGACTGGGTACACCCAAGGGGTTAAGTACGATGTCCACTGGTGAACCATCGGGCAAATAAGGCATATCTTCCGCCGGTAATATCCGAGAAATAATCCCTTTATTACCGTGGCGTCCTGCCATTTTGTCCCCAACTTGGATTTTGCGTTTTTGGGCAACGTACACCCGGACTACCATATTGGCTCCTGGTGGCAGTTCATCGCCTTGTTCACGAGTAAACAAGCGCACATCAACTACGCGACCTTTTTCACCGTTTGGTACTCGCAGAGAATTGTCTCGCACATCCCGTGCTTTCTCACCGAAAATCGCCCGCAACAGTTTTTCTTCTGGCGGTTGGTCAGATTCACCTTTGGGTGTTACCTTACCCACCAAGATATCTCCAGCTTCTACCCACGCCCCAATGCGAATGATTCCCTGTTCATCCAACTGACGCAAGGCATCTTCCCCGACGTTGGGAATTTCTCTGGTGATTTCTTCTGGCCCGAGTTTGGTTTGTCTCGCTTCAATTTCATATTTTTCAATGTGAATTGAGGTATAGACATCATCCTGCACCAGTCTTTCAGAGATTAAAATTGCGTCCTCGTAGTTGTAGCCTTCCCAAGGCATATAGGCAACGACGATATTTTGTCCTAGCGCCAATTCACCGCCTTCGGTGGAGGAGCCATCAGCTAATACCTGACCAGCAACAACCCGTTCACCAATGCGGACGAGAGGTTTCTGATTTAAACAGGTGTCTTGGTTGGAACGTTGGTACTTGGAAAGGGTGTACTTAATTTCTTGGGTATTAGCTTTAGGACGAACGCGAATTTCTGTAGCATCAACGTAAGTGACATCGCCATCAGTACGCGATACAACCACCATCCCGGAGTCTCTTGCTCCTTGGGCTTCCAAACCAGTACCCACCAGAGGGCGTTCTGGTTTAAGCAGGGGTACTGCTTGCCGTTGCATGTTCGATCCCATCAGCGCTCGGTTAGCGTCATCATGCTCCAAGAAGGGAATCATGCTGGTTGCTACCGACACAATCTGTACGGGAGATACTGCTACGTAGTCCACCTGTTCTGGTGTTGTGGTGGAAAATTCTTGACGATAACGGACTGGCACTAGTGGCCCAATAATATGCCCGGTTTCATCTACAGGAATGTCTCCCGGAGCAACCCGCAGATCGTCTTCTTCATCGGCTGTCATATAGGCTGGAGGCAGATCAAATCTGACTCGCCCATTTTCCACAGGTCTAAATGGTGTTTCAAGGAAGCCGTACAGGTTAACCCGCGCATGGGTTGCTAAGGAGCCAATCAATCCGGCGTTGGGGCCTTCTGGTGTCTCAATGGGGCAAATGCGTCCATAGTGACTAGGGTGAATATCCCGCACGGCAAAACCAGCGCGTTCGCGGGTTAAACCACCTGGGCCAAGGGCACTTAGACGGCGTTTGTGGGTCAGTTCTGCTAGAGGATTAGTTTGATCCATGAACTGACTTAATTGGCTGGAACCAAAGAATTCTTTGATTGCTGCTACCAATGGTTTGGGGTTCACCAAGGAAGCGGGAGTTAGCACTTCCGCATCGGATACGGTCATCCGTTCCCGAATAATTCTCTCTAAGCGGTTTAAGCCCACCCGCACTTGGTTTTGCAGCAATTCACCGACGCTTCTCACCCGACGGTTGCCTAAGTGGTCAATGTCATCGATATTACCAATATCATATTCTAGGTTGATCAGGTAATCTACGGCTGCCAAGATATCGCCAGCAGTCAACACGCGCATTGTGTCGGGGACAGAAAGGCGCAATTTCTTGTTGAGTTTGTAGCGTCCGACGCGACCAAGGTCATAACGTTTCGGGTCAAAGAAACGAGAATCTAGGAGTTGTTGTCCACCTAATACTGTGGGTGGTTCACCAGGACGGAGTTTGCGATATAACTCCATCAGAGCTTCTTCTTCAGAGAATTGCCCTTCTTTTTCGATGGTTTTTTGGAAATACTCTGGGTGGCGTAAGGCGTCAAAGATTTCGTTGTCTGATAACCCTAAAGCTTTTAGGAGTACCTGCGCTGACAGTTTGCGGGTTTTGTCGATGCGTACCCACACCAAATCGTTACGGTCTGTTTCAAATTTCAGCCATGCTCCCCGGTTAGGAATTAAGCTAGCTGAATAAGTACGTCGCCCGTTTTTGTCGATTTCTGATTTGTAATAAACGCCTGGCGATCGCACAATTTGATTGACAATTACCCGCTCGGCTCCGTTAATAATAAATGTGCCGCGATCGGTCATCAAAGGCAAATCACCAATGAATACCTCTTGCTCTTTGATTTCCCCGGTTTCCTTATTAATCAACCGTGTGGGAACATACATTTGGACGGCATAAGTACTATCCCGCCGTTTGGCTTCTTCGACGCTGTACTTTGGCTCCTTGAGTTTGTAGTTATGACCCAAAAAGTGCAGTTCTAATTTGCCCGTATAATCTGTAATAGGACTAAAGGAGTTAAGTTCTTCTATCAGCCCTTCTTCCAAAAACCAGCGAAAGCTCGAACGCTGGATTTCAATCAAGTCGGGCAACAGAAAGGCGGGTTCCATGTATGTTTCTTTAGTCATGCCTCTTCCTTTGTCAACCTGGTAAAATTTTCCCTTGGACACTGCTGTTTTACGCTTCCCACTGCTAGCTAGTGTCCTTAGCTGTTTGGGAACTCCTTCTTACACACTTGCTATTTACAGGTGTGGGCAGCAGCCATTAAAGCTGGAATGAGCAATTTGGACAAGGGGGTAATCGCCCAAAATCGGGGACTCAGACGCCAAAAACCCACTATAGTCTTGATTTAAGAAGAATATACAGTTGAGATATTCCTGAGTTTTATCTACTTTCTTCATTTCCCCTCCAAAAAGCGCGTTAATTTGCTGACGCAGCTCTAGACGGTGTGTCTTATATCCACCCGGCTATTTATACTCTCAGTGATATCCTAGATATCCTAAGACTGAGGGAATGATCCGCACCTTGTCGGCTTTGAATCAGAATCACTTCATTTTGCTGGATTATACTCACAAGGCAATTTCATTTAACGATTTTGAATAGGTTCGATACACACCAAGCCGAGGTTGTGTAATTTAGCTCAACTTGGGTTGGTACATTTAGTCATGTGTGGAGAGCATCCGCTTGTAGAGAATTGGAGGATGACCAAGCCGATAACAGTACGGAAAATTAGGCTCAGAAATTTCAGGTTCCTTCCTTTATCATTATGGCGCAAGCAAAATGTTTTTGAGGGAATAATATTACCATATTTTCCCTCTCTAGAGTTTTATTTTTTTTAGCACAACCGAATAAAAGAGAATTATTGCACAGTTTATATTGACAGACCAAATAATTCACAGGCATTCTGGGTGGTTTGATGGGCGATCGCCTCTACCGTTTCCTGACGCAGTTTAGCTACTTGCTCGGCTACATATTGCACGTAGGCAGGCTCGTTGCGCCTCTCGCCTCGTTTCGGAACTGGGGCGAGAAATGGGCAGTCTGTTTCAATCAATAGGCGATCGCTACTCACCATCGCCGCCGAGGATTGGATCGCTTTGGCGTTTTTGAACGTTACCGTCCCGCTAAAGCTGATGTAGAAGCCTAAATCGAGAAACCATTGAGTTTCTTCTGGCGTTCCTCCCCAGCAATGCATGACACCCCGCACTCTCTCTCCTTTGAGTTCCCGCCATTTTTGCAACACTTCTCTGGTGGCCACCGCAGCGTCGCGGCAGTGGATAATCACTGGTAAGTTGAGTTCAGATGCGATCGCTAACTGTGACTCAAACACCATTAGCTGATGCTGATAGTTATCAGCTTTGTAAAAATCCAGCCCCATTTCCCCAATTGCTACCACATGAGAGTCAGAACTCGCTAAAGTTTTGATTTTCTCGGCTGTCTCGTGATTCCATTTATCAGCATCTAAAGGATGTAATCCTACGGCAAAGCTGATTTCGGGAAACTCGTGCGCTATGGATTGAATTCTGGAAAACTCCTCTGGGTGAACACAGGAATGTACTAAACGTACTACTCCTGCTTCTTGCCACCGCGATCGCACTGTTGCTAAATCCGGCTGGAAGCTATCAAAGTTGAGATGAACGTGCGTGTCTATCAGTTGCATCTTTTGTCCTACCCTGCAAGAAGCCCTTCTCTACGAGAGGCTGCGCCAACGGGTTCAGCAGTCGCTCATGGGGGAAACCCCCTTGGCGCTAGCCTCTCCCTTTGAGAGAAGACCGCGCTGCTTCACCTCTGGCGCGTCTATGTTGTTTATCCTTCGTCATTTGTCGGTTTTGTTACCAATGACTAATGACTGAGGACAAATGACCAATGGCTACTGGGCTGTTTGTGTCACAGGTTTTAGTTTATGAGCCAATCTTGACTTTTTCCTTGCCCCATTATTTGGGTGAAGAACACCCCGCTTGGTCGCTTTATCGATTTTGGCGTAAGCCTCAGATAAGCGAGCCTCTGCTTCTTGTTTTAATTCTGGGGTAGGATTAGCTGTATAGACAGCTACAGCATTAACGTATTTCTTCATCAGCGTCTTGACTGCTGATTTGTAAGCTTTGTTACGCAGTCGGTTACGTTCTGCGATTTGGGCACGCTTGAGAGCAGACTTTGTATTCGCCACAGTCAATTCCAAAAATACTATTAATATGTACACACACTACTAGACTTACTAATATAGCATCCAAATTGCCAATGTTATAATTTCCTAAAAAAAATCTATTATTGGAAATTTGGTACTGGAGATTGGGGAAGATTGTCTTTAGTCTTTGCTTCCGAATCCCAGTCCTTAATTAGGTGTGTCGTCAATTAAGGAAATGCGTTAAAATAAGGTACATGTAAAATAGTCAACCCTAACTCATCACCTGGTTAAGCAATGTGATTGCCAATATAATCAATCTGTCCTGAAAACAGGTGTATTGTCAAAGGCAAGGAACTGTAAATAGCTAAATTTCAGGGGTTTAAAAGTATAGAATCGATACTATATTATCGTCCTGTACAGTTTTTAACTGCTAAAAGTTAGGAAAAGAAAAATAATACTCAGACCCTACCCCCTGTAAATATGGGGGATTGGATGTGTAAATACACCACCCGCAACCCACAAGGAGTGAGGGTAAGGGCGTAAGAGTAGCGGGAAATGGCACGCCTGCTTCCTGCCGCTAGCCAAGTTTTGGCTAGTTGGACTGAGCAATTAAGTGGCCTTCTCAAGCAAACTAGATCCTGGCAGACTTGAGAGTATCAAAAAAATCCAGGTTAAGCTAGAGAAGAGAATTAGAGTCAGCTTGCACACCCCAGTGGGTCAAGAGCAATACTAAATCTCAGGTGTGAATATTATAATTTTGGCATTGTCCTTACTCCATGCTGCGAATCATTACTCAGCAGGCAGACGTTAGAGCAGAACTACAACGGATCTGCGATCGCACCCATGACGAACAGGTGCTTCACAAAGAAGCAACGGTGCGGGAAGTTTTGCAAGCAGTGAAGCGCCAAGGCGACAAAGCTGTATTGCATTACACAGCCGAATTTGACAAACAAACCCTGAAAGCAGAAGAACTCCGAGTCACAGGCTCGGAACTAGATGCAGCCTATCAGCAGGTGTCAAAAGAGTTGTTGGGCGCGATTCGGCTAGCTTGCCGCCAAATTGAAGCGTTTCATCGTCAGCGAGTCCCAAAAAGCTGGGTACACTTTGGCGACGATGAAGTAGTGCTGGGCAAACGCTATACCCCCGTAGATCGGGCGGGGTTGTATGTGCCTGGTGGCCGTGCCGCCTATCCCAGTACAGTGCTGATGAATGCAATTCCGGCTCATGTTGCTGCTGTACCTCACGTAGTGATGGTGACACCACCAGGGCCAGGGGGTGCAATTAACCCAGCAGTCTTGGTAGCTGCCCAAGAAGCAGGAGTGCAAGAAATTTATCGCATTGGGGGCGCACAAGCGATCGCTGCTTTAGCTTATGGCACAGAAACGATTCCGAAAGTGGATGTGATTACTGGCCCTGGTAACATTTATGTCACGCTAGCGAAAAAACTTGTCTATGGCACCGTTGGCATTGACTCTTTGGCAGGCCCTAGCGAAGTGCTGGTGATTGCCGATGAAACTGCAAATCCGGTGCATGTAGCTGCTGACTTGCTAGCCCAAGCTGAACACGATCCAATGGCGGCAGCAATTTTGTTGACGACAGATGCGGCTTTAGCAAAAAACGTGCAATTAGCCTTGGAAAGACAGCTAGTAGATCATCCACGGCGAATAGACACAGAAAAAGCGATCGCTCACTATGGCTTGATTGTCCTTGTGGAATCGCTCGAAGCAGCAGCAGAACTCTCAAATGAATTTGCCCCCGAACACCTGGAATTAGAAATTAAAGACCCTTGGGCACTCTTACCACAAATTCGTCATGCTGGGGCAATCTTTTTGGGTTACTCCACACCAGAAGCTGTAGGAGACTATTTGGCAGGCCCTAACCACACCTTGCCAACTTCTGGTGCTGCCCGCTATGCTTCGGCATTAGGGGTGGAAACTTTCCTCAAACACTCTAGTATTATTCAATATTCTCAAACTGCGCTGCAAAATGTCGCTAGTGCCATTGATGTGCTAGCAACAGCAGAAGGCTTACCTTCCCATGCTGATTCAGTCCGACGCCGAATTCAGCAAGAAGATTGACACTCTGCGGTCTAAAGACACGCAGATTCTCTAAGACTTAGCTTAAAAGGGATAGTCAAATATCCCCCTAGACGCTCAAAACAACTACCAGTACGAGAGATATTGCAATTGCGCTTACTTAGAATGCTTTCCGAGTTCATCACTTGCCAGTTCGGTGCGCTCCGTGCTTTCCCATTACTTGTTTGCCCAGAGCTGCAATTTGTGCAGGTACGAGGCAAGTCAGGGGTCACTCCTTACAAAACACTTCTTAGCGCAGATGATTATTCCTACTCGCACAACAATATTATCATTTTTCACGGTGGTTAAAACCACCCGTGGCGCGTTTCCTCCACTGCCTGAAAGTCAAGTGGCTTCCACGCGTTCCACAATGTTGTTGTGATTTAAAATGGTTAATTTTTTCCTAATACTGTTGGCAAAAGTTACTCAATAGGTGATGGATAAAAGTTTGGATGGCGATGTCTGACGGCAAGCCGTTTTGCGTCTACGCACATTATTTGCTAGCATGCTTTAACAGTGAACAGTGAACAGTAAACAGTTATCAGTGATCTATTTATCCCTGGGTTTAAGTCCCCCACCTCCAGGTGGAATGCGTTGGTGGCGGGTCTAAATCCCCCACCATACGCCTGATAACTGATAACTGATAACTGATAACTGATTTAAGCCTTTTTGGCGGGCGTCTATAAGTTAGGCATTGCCCGCCTAATCCATCGGCTATTAAGAAAGGAGTTACTTGCGTAGTCAGCCAGCAAACAGTTCACAGAAAGATAACCCTCTTCAAATAACGGGTAAAAATATTCTCGATGCCAGTTGCTACAACTCACTAGCGTCAAAGTGAAGTGAAACCGATCTATGGCACAGTCTCGAATATATAAAGTAAGTAGGCAGATGGAAAAATAATTTAGTGTAGCTGCTAACAAGTTTTGCTACATACTTATGTAAGGGGTCTACTCTTTAGGAGACGAGAGCGGTGCTAAAGAATATTTTGGTAGCTCTGGACGGTTCGGAAATGGGAGAACGAGTAATTGAGACTTTAGATACTTTAGCGTTGTCAAAAGATGCCAAGGTTATTCTGTGTCATGTTTTCCTTACGCCAGAGTCAGAGATGGAACTACCTGCTGATCGTCCTCAGCAAGAGTCGCCAACATTTTCTTATTTTCAAATTGAAAAACAGTTGCAATCCTATCAGGAAAAGTTATCAGTCAGCAGTGAATTAGAATTGGTAACTGGCGAGCCTGCCGAAGAAATTATTAGGCTTGCCAATATTTACAAAACTGACTTGATTATAATTGGCAGTCGGGGATTGATGGGGATGAAGCGAATTGTCCAGGGTTCTGTTAGCAGTCAAGTTGTGGAAGAGGCTAATTGTTCGGTGTTAGTCGTCAAACCAAGGTAAAAATTTGTCAGGGGAAGCAATGACTATAACCACCCCAAAACTAACCTTTGAAGAGTATCTAGCTTATGATAATGGCACTGATACGCGCTATGAATTGGTCAATGGAGAATTAATTCCCATGAGTCTAGGAAGTGGACAACATGGGGCGGTAACAGAATTTCTCAATGTTTCTTTCCGAGCAGAAATTCTCCGGCTAAAGTGGGATTGGACTTCTAAACAAATGGTTATCGGTGTTCGTTCTCCCCGTGCTGGCAGATGGGATACTTCAAGGATTCCAGATGTAGTTGTGATTCCATTACCTCAATGGCGAGAGTTGAGAAACCCAGAGGCAGTTATTGAACTCAACGAACCACCCCCTTTGTTAGTGGTGGAAGTCGTCAGTGAGTCAACAAAGATTGTAGATTATCGAGCCAAGCGAGTTGAGTATAACATTTTAAATATTCCAGAGTATTGGATTGTCGATCCATTAACGAACAAAGTGACTGTTTTCACATTGATTGAAGAATTATACGAACCAGTAGAGTTTGTTGGTACTCAATGCATTCAATCTCAAACTTTTGCGGAGTTAGAATTGACAGTAGAGCAAGTGTTGACGGCTGAAAATTAAAAAAAGTTTGCTCCACAATCTTCTTCACTATGTTGTGCAACATCAACGAACCACCCCCCTTGTTGGTTGTAGAAGTCGTTAGTGAGCCAACAATATTGTAAATTATCGAGCCAAAAGAGTTGAGTATAAGTTTTTAAATAAATATTCGAGAGTATTGGATTGTACTGCTTCGACAATCCACTACTCTCGATTGATGACTCTAATATAGTGAGTGATCTGGGTTGTAGTTTTTCTTGACGGCAAAACAAAAGCGTGTCTAAAACTTACGCTTCACTCATACGGTCGATTCCCGCATTTGATTCATCTAAAATTAGAACTGGTTGATCGTTAAATATTTCGTAGTCGCGAGAGTAGCCTTTCTAAAGTAAGTCTCACCTGATTTGTTAGCCTTCCTCTATTAGATGGTGTGATTCTAGATGGTGTGATTCGCTTGCTTGATCCGATTCGCACACTTGCTCCGATTTGCACACTTGCTCCGTCTGCTCCGTCTGCTCCCTTCACTCCTACTCCGTCTGCTCCGTTTGCTCCGTTTGCTCCGTTTGCTCCTGTTATAACCCCACTTTGACCACCAGATAAGTTTGCTTCTTGGGTTTTAGTTAGTGAGATAAACATTGGGGATGTTTGAGTGCTTTTCATAGTTAACCTAAGTTACCAATTATCAGTTTTGAACTTTGATAAAGCTATTTTCACTTAAGTAACGAGGGTAAATATCTACCAAAATGATTGTATTTTATATCTCAATGGAAAAATATTGGTAATTTTGGTATGTTTACTTTACTATGACTTACGCTTTGATAGTAAAGACTAGATATGGGTGATTTTATAAAACCACACCTATACCACACCTATAATTTAGGGATAATTTATGAATTTCACCCTAAATTCCTCTATAAGCTCTTTATTATGTATTATCTGCACCTATGTAGTTAAAAAAATACTTTTAAACTGCTTAAAGTACAGAGATGGCTGAGAAAAAATAATAGATTTTACGAGTAACTTTGAAAGCAATAGCCTTACTTACTGCAACCAAATAACCTAGTTTATCTATTCGTTTGCAGTCAGTAAGGTAAAAAGATTTTCGTTATCTAAAAATTATTAGACTATGATAAATATTCATCAAGTAGCAGCGCTTGTTTCACTACTTAACTATTCAAAGGTGAACAGTTATCTTTATGGAAAAGCGCTGCTAAAACTTATCGAATGTTGTTGGTGGGCAACCTTAACATTAAGGTTGTTTAAGAAAAGTAGATGGAAAACAATAAACCTATGTTAAGCTTATTCCCATGAAGAAGTAGGTAATGGCTGGTAGAATTAAGTCGATTAACAATTTAGGCATCTGCCAGAGTAAGTTAACCTGCTGCAACAGGGTAGCTTATTTTAAATGCAAAGCTTCGATTGTCTAAAGACACCGTTAATCCTGCCTTAAGCTTATTGTTTCTCTTCTACTAAATTCCATAGTGTAACGATCAGTTTTCTATACGTAACTTACGTCTAGACGATTCCAATTCCACCACGACCACCACGACCACCACGAGCATCACCACCACGACCACCAGCACCACCAGCACCACCAGCAGCACCAGTAGTAGTTCCTCCATTAATAGTGCTACCAATAGGAACTACATTGTTTCCGAAAACATTGCCACCATTGGTAGTAGAAGCGCCGCCAGCGCCGCCAGCGCCGCCAGCGCCGCCGCCGGCACCGCCGCCAGCGCCGCCATTGGCATCGCCG
This sequence comes from Nostoc commune NIES-4072, assembly GCF_003113895.1. Classification (NCBI taxonomy): domain Bacteria; kingdom Bacillati; phylum Cyanobacteriota; class Cyanophyceae; order Nostocales; family Nostocaceae; genus Nostoc; species Nostoc commune. Next base: position 28,191 of record NZ_BDUD01000001.1, read on the forward strand.
CCACCAGACAAGTTAGCTTCTTCGTTGGTGCTTAATGCAGTAAATAATGTGCTTTCCATATTTTTAGTTCTCGCTTGATTATTGGGATGAAATTTACGTCACTCAAAAGTAATAAATATACAAAAAGTATATTTTGTAACTTTTTTGTGTCGCTACAAGTATTATAAGGTCTTTGCTGAATATATCAAGCAATTATTTGTTTAAGAAATATGTATTACACGTCTTCAGGATGCACGTACTTAGTAACATTTAGTACAAATCTAAATTAAAAATAAATGTAGTCGTGAATACTTCAATATGTATATTGATACAAGTATGGCTCTCTAAAAACTTATTTTTATTTTTTCAAAAAGTTTATAAAATTCATTCTATTAAATATTTATACTGATAAAATAACCAAAATGCAAAGGATTAAAGATTTAATTAATAAAATCAAACAACTTTTTATACGAGTCATGCTTAAATAAATTTATACAACTCCAAACTGTGATTTTTATTTGTTAAATAAGTATTTTTATATAAAAAAATGTGGTTACTTAGGTAAGTATATACATCTATAGGCTTGCAATATATAATTTATTTTGATAGACAAACTCCTAAGTTTGCTTAATTATTAATTACTTCCAAAAAATCTTTAATTCTCATAATACAAATTTTTATAAAGTGAATAAAGAAAAGATAAAATTATAGATATAAATTATAAAGATTTGATGCTAGTACTAAAATGTGCTAACTGCTATAAGCTCTCGTGCGTATAACTTGCACTTTTTATGGCTTGTAACCCTTGTTGCAACGAAAACACTCTTGAATATTAAAGATGTGACAGCTTCTTAAATAAGTATAGCCGTATATAAGCTTGATATTTACATAGTCAATACATATAGGACTCATATTTTGTTTTTTAAATACACGTAGTAGCGTGTCAAAGCTAAAATAGTGCAAATATATAATGACGTTAGTCCAAGCATTATCAAAGTTTTACCTCTTTATCTAATGCATCAATTTAGGCTTGTCACGCCAGTAGCGTAACGTATCATCCCAAAGTGCTGGTGCGTTATTACGTTCCGTGTAACACAAATACTTATACTAATTCAATTAATGATTGCAACACATCCTTGGGTAAAGACGCGATGAATCGCGTCTCTACAAATGGTCTATTTGTCGCATTCTTTTTTCAAATTGGTATTAGATTTTTTCAAAATTCAACTCGGATTCCTATAGGCAAGGCACTTACAGCGATTGCAACTTGGTGAGGTACAGATAATCGTAGGGGCACAACATGTTGTGTTCAAAAGCCATCGCTTGAAGATTAAAAATAATTGAAGGATTTTAAAAATCTAAATGCTCACCGGCTTGGTGAGATAACTTATTTAGAGAGGCTTGTATTTTTAATTTGCCTTGGCAATAAAATAGTAGCTTGTCTAAAACCTCTGCTTCACTCACAGGGTTAAGTAACACAATTTAGTCATCTAAAATCAAAAGTAGTTTCTTTAATAAAAGTAGATAAGTAACAAAAAACTATGTACGATTATCTACTTAGCAATAACTAGCTAATGGCTGGTAGGTAAATTAGAAATTGAGGCATATATAAAAATAACTTAACCTGCTGCGACAGGGTAAATTATTTAAAACGTGACACTTTATTTCTTCAAAGGCGAGGTTAATCGTCTATTGATGTTTATTATTTTTATTTCCCTTCTAGTAAACTTCACAGGTTTACTTATGGCGATGAATTTTCTATCCCTTAGCATTTCCACCATTTCCACCACCTCCACCATTTCCACCATTTCCACCATTTGTAGTTCCTCCAGTAATATAGCTATTATTAATAATGCCGGCAATTACGATAATCGATATAGTATTAGAGTCGCCACCTCTGCCGCCTCTACCGCCTCTGCCGCCTGTGACGCTTTTGATTTTACCACCAGACAAGTTAGCTTCTTCGTTGGTGAGTAATGGAGTAAATAATGTGCTTGTCATAATTTTAGTTCTCGCTTGATTGTTGGATTAAAGCCACGTCACATTTAAAATTACAAATAGACAAAGAGTATAATTTGTAAATTTTTTGTGTCGATAAAAGTATTATTAGGGTTCTTGCTAAAAAAATCAAAAAAATTTTTTTTAAGAAAAGTAAAATGTTTTTTGCTCGTGCAATGGTATAATTTCTATATTAATCTAGCTGGATATAAACTTGATATTTTAATACTCAATACATTACATTTCTATAACTCATATTTGATTTTTGAAGAGAATGGCTATTGAGTTGAATGCAATGTGACAAGCGATCGCATCTATGAACCAATATCAGCAGATGGGAAATACGGGGGCGATGTTGCTAGACTATAACGGGCTAAGGCGGGACTGAATCGCAGTGATGCTAATGTGGCGATCGCCCAGGAACTAAAATAGGAAGATAAATTTGGCTTAGGTTTTTTATGAGTTCCCGCCGCATTCTTCAAGTTGGTGAATCTTATACTTTCAGCAGATATTTTGAATTGCCTTTCACGATTGATGATATTCTGACCGAATTAAATTGCACTATTGAAAGGAAAAATATAACATTACCTGAATCATCAGAAATTTTAGACATCCAATTTTTACAGCAGCAACTTCGCCGTAATTTATCTTATATTGATTTAGTTAATGAAACTACTAGACGGGAAGCTTTAATTGGCCCAATTTTGTTTGAAGTATGTGCTTTAACTAATCAGAGACTCAATATAGAATATTCTATTGCTGTCAACAATTATCTGAAAGGGACTCTCGACTACTATATTGCAGCTCCTCAAAATTTATTAGTAATCGAAGCCAAACAATCTGATTTAGTTAGAGGATTTACTCAACTCGCTGTTGAATTAATAGCACTTGATCAATGGACTAAATCCACATCTGAACTTCTATATGGTGCAGTTACGACTGGTGAGGACTGGCGTTTTGGAGTTTACCATCGTGCAAATCGTCAGGTGACTCAAGACCAGAAACGTTATCAAGTTCCAGAAGATTTATCTATGTTGGTAAAAATTATTGTAGGTATTATTTCTGGTTCATAAACTGGGGACTGGGGACGCAAAGAATAACCAATCCCCAATCCCTTTACTCAAATCAACGTCCTTGAGTTGCCAAAAACTGACGCAAGCTCAACAAACTCAAAGTTTGACCCAAATTCAAGGGCAAAAGCGAAACTCCTTCCAAGCGGGACTGTACCCAACCTTCTCCCCAGTACCATTCGTGGAACCCGTCAATGCCTCCGCTAAGTACCAAGCGCAGACAGTTTGATTTGACAACATCTACTTGATGATGAATCGCAACTGGCCCAGTCCAGGTTGTAAACTGGAATCCTGGAAGCAGTTCTTCTGGCATTCCTGGCGCAAAGCGTTGCCCTAAGAGCCATTTTTCGAGTTGCACCGGATGCAGCAGACTGTCACGAATTGCATCTGTTGATGCTTCGATTTCGATCCGCAGTTGGCTTTGTTGAAAATTACCCAGCATTTTTATAGGATTACCTAAAGGTGAGACATTGCTACTTCTAATATTGCAAATACAATCACTGATTATTGCAGGGTCACTTTTCTCGCAACAGAGAACTTAGAATAGAAAAAGTGAACTTGTTAAGAAATGTAAGGTTATTCATGGCGGATCAGTTAATTCGTGCAACAGCAGCCGAAGGTGGAATTCGTGCCGTAGGTGTGATCACCACACGTTTAACAGAAGAAGCACGAGGACGTCACAAGCTTTCCTATGTGGCAACGGCAGCACTAGGTAGAACTATGGCGGCGGGCTTATTAATGGCTTCTAGTATGAAGCGTACTGGGTCAAGGGTCAACGTCCGGGTGAAGGGCGATGGGCCTTTAGGTGGCATATTGGTAGATGCCGGCTTAGATGGTACAGTACGCGGGTATGTCGGGAATCCATCGGTGGAATTGCCTCCCAATGCTAAAGGTAAGCTAGATGTTGGTGGTGCAGTGGGTGACGGCTACCTCTACGTTGTCCGGGATATTGGTTACGGTTATCCTTACTCTAGTACTGTTGAACTAGTTTCTGGGGAAATTGGCGATGATGTGGCTCATTATCTGGTGAATTCCGAACAAACACCTTCAGCTTTAGTTTTAGGTGTGTTTGTAGGAGCAGGTGGAGTAACGGCGGCTGGAGGGTTACTGATACAAGTATTGCCCAAAGCTGCTAGAGACGAAGCTTTAGTAGAAACGTTGGAATCACGGGTTGCTGGTCTAGCAGGATTTACGCCATTGTTGCAAGCTGGTAAGACGTTACCTGAAATCTTTAATGACTTGTTGGGAGACATGGGGCTGGTAATCTTTCCCGAACGGCAAATACTGCGCTTCCACTGTGGTTGTTCTTTTGATCGCGTTTTGGGGGCACTGAAGATTTTGGGAGAAGCTGAACTGCAAGATATGATTGTTAAAGATGATGGTGCTGAAGCAACTTGCGAATTTTGCGGCAACGTTTACCAGGCAAGTAGCGATCAGTTAGCTCAACTAATTGCCGATTTACAAGCTGAATCTAGTGTTTTAGGATAAAGTATAAAAAAACACTAATTTTTTAGTTTGATAATGATATTCTTTGGAGAGAGATATTCAAAAAAGTAGCTTTTTAATGATGAGAAAGTTACTATGTCAACAATGGAATTATCAACCTAAAACAGAGCGCTATTCAATTATTTTGGTGTGAGAGATGACAGAGCGGGATATTCCAGACAGTTGGTCTTCAGCCAGTGGAAGAGAGCCAGATCAAAACAAAAGATTATCCCGAACAGAACAATTCGGTGAAACTCAGCCATTTGATTCCCCAGCTACTGGTTCTAACTCCAAGTCAGTGAAGCGGCGAAAAAAAAACCATAGGGAAGGATTACCTATAAATAGTAATTCAAAAGAAACTGCCCAATTCAGTAGTACTGGGAAATGGCCACGCTGGATGAAAAGCTGGACATTGTGGCTGGTACTACTAATGTTGATTCCTGGCAGTGTAGGATTCTTAGCAATGGCAATGTTGCTAAAGTTGCCAGCCGCCCCTAATTGTCCCTCGATTTTCTGGCCGCTAGCTAGTGCTTCTGTACGGTTACACTGCGCTCAGTTGGCGGCTTCTAAACAGACAGTGAAAGATTTATTGCAAGCGATCGCTCTGGTGAAGCAACTACCGCAAAATCACCCGTTGCATGGAGAAATTGATCGTTTCATCGAAGAATGGTCACGGGATATTTTGAAGCTAGCTGATGAAAGTTTCCAAACAGGTAATTTAGAGGAAGCGATCGCTACTGCTCGTAAGATACCCGAAGATGTGGCAGCTTATAAATTAGTTGATGAACAAGTTGACAAATGGCAGTCAATTTGGTCAAAGGCAGAAGCCACATACAATGGTGCGATCGCTGAAGTTAAAGAACGGCGATGGCAATCAGCATTTATGTTATCCGCCAAAATGCTGCGCGTAGACAATCAGTACTGGGCAGGTACTAAATACGACCAATTGAATCGTCTAATTGCCACAGCGCGGGAAGATGGCGATAAGTTAGGAAAAGCGGAAAATTTAGCAAATAGCAAAGTTGTCGATAATTTATTAGAAGCTATCAAGATAGCTCAGTCCATTGGGCAAGAAAGTTACATTTATCAAAAAGCTCAGGAAGCGATTCCGGTATTTGGACGCAAAATGCTGGAATTGGCACAGGCAAAACTAGACAAGCAGGATGCAGATGCAGCACTAGATATTGCTAGACAAATACCAGAGATTGCGAAACTACAGGGTGAAACAGATGACTTTATCGCTATAGCTGACGCGAAAAGAAGTGCTTGGATAGGTAATGTTTCTGGTTTAGAGGCTGCGATCGCTCAAGCACAACAAATTGATCCATCCAGACCAGTGTATAACGAAGCACAACAACTGATTGCTCGTTGGCAGTTGGAAATTGAAGATGTTGCCAATCTAGAAAAAGCGAGAACATTGGCTAGCCAGGGAACAGTGCCTAATTTAACAGCAGCGATCGCTCAAGTGCAGCTGATTCCTGCGAGTAATCCCCGCGCCACAGAAGCTAGGCAAGAAATGGGTCGCTGGCGTGCCCAAGTGGAGACAATTGAAGACCAACCTTACTTAGAACGCGCCGAACAGATAGCAATATTCGATGATATTAACTCCTTGCAAGCTGCGATCGCCCAAGCCAGCGAAATTCGTAGAGGTCGTGCATTATATCCAGAAGCACAGAAAAAAATTCGTAATTGGGTAGCAAAGATTCAGCGAATTCAAGACCAACCCTACTTAGATCAGGCACAAGAACTGGCTCAGAGTGGAAATCTCACCGCCGCCATTAGCGCAGCTCAACAAATTGCCTCCTCAGGAAGGGCGCTTTCTGGGGAAGCACAAACTGCGATAAATAGCTGGGAAAGGGAAATCCGCACCAGGGAAAACTGGAAAAAAGCGCAGGAAGTGGGCGCAGCTGGCACACCAGAAGCATTGGTTGAGGCAATTCGGCTGGCAGATCGGGTTTCAAATAATAGCATCTTACGTATGGATGCGAATCAGGCTATTGACCTGTGGAGTCAGCAATTGTTAGAAATAGCACGCTCTCAAGGTCAGTCTGATATTGGCAGAGGGATTGAGATTGCCAAATCGATTCCACGCGGTAGTGCTGCTTATAGTGCGGCGCAAGAGCAAATTAGGGCTTGGCAAGAATTTCTCAATCCTCAACCAGAACCTCAGCCTCAGCCTGAATCTTTACCATTTCCTCAATCAACTACTACTGGGCAGTAATATCCTTATTAACAATTCAGTTAAAACCTTTTGATTCAGCATTTTCAAAAAGCATATCAGGGATACCGGGGTGTGGGGAGATTTCCTCAATGTGTCTCAAAAATATTTTTCAAGTAGGGTAGCACAGCTAGCTGTGCTACCTTACGAAAATTTATTCCTCAATCACTCTCCCCATTCTTTTATTACAGAAAATAGTGATGAGTAATCATCATCGGCAAATGACATTTTCACGGCTGTTTGCAAGATTTGCCGAACACCTTTAATACTGCTGAGATCCAAACTCCGAGATTTCGCTTCCGAGATAAATAATTCTGTATCTTTAAGCAAGTGTTTTGTGGGAAAATTCGGTTCAGCATAATTGCCATCCAACATCCGTTGTAGCTTTTTGTCAAAGGTAGGTGCGTAGAGTGGACTCTCGCGCAATATTTGCATAAACACATCCACATCGACACCCTGACGCTGCACAAAAGCCAGACTCAAAGCAAAGCTAGTTGTCAGGGAAGCTATTAGTTGATTTAGTGCCAATTTGAGCGCCGCCGCAGATCCCACTGGCCCAATAAGTAAAGGTTCTGTCCCAAAATTTTGGAGTAATTTTAAGTGGCGTTGATATTGTTCTGGCTCGGCCCCTACCATAATACTCAACTCGCCAGCCTTTGCTTCCGGGATACTCCCTAATACAGGTGCTTCTAAATACTCACCACCACCACCAACAACTGCATCCCTAATTTCCTGGCTTTCTGTAGGAGTAATTGTTCCCATTTGGATGATTGTGCGCCCTTCCAGAGTTTGCCAAGCAGTGTCTGAAAGCAACACATTATAAATGGCCGAGGCATTAGTCAGCATGAGGATTACGCACTCAGCAGCACGAATGGCGTGGCGGGGATGTGTAACAATTTCAGCCCCAGCTGCTTGTAGTGGTGCTAATTTTTCTGGGGTGCGATTATAGGCAACTAGCTGTATATCTGCGGCTAATAACCTTTGAGCCATTGGTAGTCCCATCAGTCCAGTTCCCAGAAATGCCACCTTCATTTTTTACGTTCCTTTGGTACAGCGTAGGCGTAGCCTGTTGTAGACATCGCGTTTCCATCGTTTGATTTTAATATCAGTTATCAGTGAACAGTTATCTTTAAATACTGATAGCTATTCACTGATTAGTGACTAACGTCTCTGGCGATTAACCACCAGCCGCAAAAGTCATCATAATTATCACTGAAAGTAAAATCCCTGGAGTAAGTAAGGTTACTAGCATTAACAGATCATGAGTGGACATAATTATTACTTTGGTATTGTGTTTAGCTTTACAGTAATCACTGTTATGCTAGTCTAAATAAGACTGATACTGCATTCTTAAATAGAGTTTTAACTTTTCTTTCTTTACGTTTACTCTGGCAGGGTCAATCCGAGTAGTGGTTGAAAAATTTCTGTATTGTCCAGACCTTTGCTCTGAATTAAGACTCCAAAGCCGCCGAGTCCTGTGGGATCTATAAGCTGGTGTAGTGAGTCCCGGCGCTGTAGTAACTGTGAGAGGGGTTGCTGTTGAGAAGAAAGGGCTGCAATCCGATCGCCTAACCCCAACGCCATCAAAAATAATCCCTGCTGGATAAAACCAACTTTTTCTAAATTACACCGCTCACCCCAGCGTTCCAAAGCCGTAAAGTCAACATGGGCTGTGATATCTTGTCGCCCAATATTAATATAGGGATTATCATCGAAACGATGCTGGTAATAACACTGTAGCGTTCCTTGCGATCGCCTGGGATTATAATAACGACTGGCTGGGTAGCCATAATCAATTGTTAACACATAGCCGCGTTGCAAGCGGTCGGCTACTATACTCAACCAGTCACCAGCCGCTAAATTAATTTCACTACGGTAGCCATCTGGATATACACTTTGGGTCAAATCGATTCCTACTAAGTCTAAATATTTAGCTAGTTGGGGCGTTGAAGGTTCTCCTGTGACTTCTACAAATGATGAGCAGGTTTCTTTCTCATTACTATCTGTGGTTACATAAATTTCTCGGAGTTCGCCCGTTTCTAGGATAAATTGATGGACGGGGAAAGCATCAACTAACTCGTTAGAGAAAAAGCAACCAGCGATCGCATTCGGTGGTATATCCTCTAAATTGCACCAACGCACCGGGAAATCTTGCAAGCGTTGCTGCTGTTCTTGTCTTAAAATTGGGGACTTTTCAACAATGATGTACTCCAGCGCGGTAAAAAAATCTGGGTAGTGCAGTTGAAGATATTCAAGGATATGCAAAGCTAGCAATCCTTGACCTGCTCCCATTTCTACCAAAGAAAATGGTATAGGTTTTCCTAAAATTTCCCACATTTGCAAAAATTGTTCTGCTAGTAACTCGCCAAAGTCAGGACAGAGGTTGGGAGAGGTGAAAAAATCACTATCTTTAAAACCTATTTTGACTGCATCGCTGGAATAGTAGCCGTATTCAGGGTGGTATAATGCCATGTCCATGAATTGGGCAAAAGTAATTCGCTGCTGTGGAGAGGTGGTAATGTGGTTGGCGATCGCTGCACACAATGCTGGATTTGAATCCATAAAATTTGATACTGGGGAGTAAAAAAAATAAATGCTTACCAGCAACACAATCTAATTTAACCGAAGTGTAAAACTTGAAACCTGTTGTTTAGTTTGTCGTGTTAGCCTGCTGCTTGCAGTAAGCGGATAAACCCTTCTTGCTCGAAGTGCCGATCGGTAGACAATGCCTCTGTAATCCCGCGTTGGCGCATTAACACAAAGCTTAGTGCATCACATAGAGAGTAAGTTTTATCCTCCCGCTCTATTAGCAGATCGACTGCTGTCCGGTGCAATAATTCATCCACCCAAACCGTTTCTATATCTGGGTTATCCAGCAAGTCAACCACAAAAGTAAGGGCGGACGAACGCGGAAAACGTCTTGCAGTGGCTAACGCGACGTACTCAGCAATCACATAGCTGTGGGTTAATCGTATTGTTGCTCTTTTATAGGCAGCAATGGCTTCAGTATGCAAAGGCTCAGTCTGATAGTGTATAGGACTTACGCACACTCTACGAATTCTCGGCGCTCTTGGCGTCTTGGCGGTTCGAGAAATTAAGCTTTTTAGCAATTTTTGCGTAAGTCCTAGTGTAGACAAAGTAATCCAGAAGTATCGAGGAGCATTAACCTTCCTCGTGGTTATTCGCATACTCTCTCGCCAAATCTATATCAATACTTTCATTGTTCAGATCAATAGTGTCTTCGAAATGAAGTGCCCCAAAATGGCGTTCAAATCTGGCTCGTGCTGTTTCCTTTTCTGCTTCAGACAACAATTTAAAAACTTGTCCAAACTGTTGCTCTAAAAGGGTTGCAGCTAGCCGTTCAGGAGGAACGCCAATTGCCTCAGCCTGTCGCGCAATTGCAGTGAAAATCTGATCGTTGAGTTCCAGTGTCAAAAGATGAGTCATAGAAGTATGGAACTTGCTAGAGGCTACGGTAATTATAGCTTTGCTTGTTTGATGCCCTAATCAACCACTCACCAATGACACTAGCACACCATTGGGATCGCGGACACGAGCAATCATTTGTCCCCCAGGCTGACTTTTAGGGGCATCTAGTGTTTTTGCGCCTGCTCCGATCGCTCTCATGTAAGCGCTGCCAACATCAAGAGTAATAAATGATATTTGGATTGATGCTGGTGGTTGTGTAACGTCGTTGGGATGGCAGCCACCAGGAAATAACTTCTTCGCTTCGCTACTAGAGGAGAAAGCTAGTGTAGTGTTTCCGGTTTCAATTTCGGCCCAGATAGATTGCCCGTTATCCACGAGGGTACGACGAACTAGACCAAAGGCTTTTTCGTAAAACTCAACGGTTTTAACTACATCGTCTACCCAAATAACCGTGTAACCAAATTTCACAGTTTTTTCTCCTTAACTAGAAAAATCAGTGCTGGCGAGGATTTCTGCTACTTTACTGTAGGCGATTTGAATACACAGTGACTTAACTCTCCAGAATATTATGATCTGTTGCTAGAGTTTGTGCCCCTGTTTGCATCATTTCTATATCTGATGGCGACCAATAATGAGGCCCTTGACAGTGATGTGCTACTAGCAATCCCCATAATCCTTTAGGTGTGACAATTGGTACAACCAAGTTGGCACGAACCTGCAAATTGCGAAGAAAATCTCGATGACAAGGCTGAATTGGCTCTAATTCAATATCAGCGATCGCTCTTACTCGTCCTGCTAAGTATAAAGCAGCATACTCGTTGTTAAAACAATCATCTGGGCCAGTGGAACCAAGGATTGATAATTCTTTAGAACTTAAAGATTCAAAAGTCACCTGTCCTTGCCACTGACTGTAAAAATAATACAACACCACCCGATCAACCTGAAGCGATTCTCTGAGTTGATTGGTTGTTTGCCGAACTAACTCATCGCGCTGCATTGTTTTAACAAGGCGATCGAGCAAATTTTGCAAACCTTGTTCACGGCGATCGCGGCTATGGTTCAATTCCGAGTGAGGATGAATTTGCACGGTTCTAAAATTACCACTAAGTAAATGCTACCGGATTTATATAGTAATTTATTAGACCTTGTTTAAATACATTCTTGTATTTATAGCAGCAATTCAATTTTAACAGAACATAATACTAGTCAACTTCTCCGGTTAATTTTAAAATAATATTAAGAAATCTTTTTTGTTTAATTTGTACCAGAGAAAATTAAATATTATAAATTTAAAATTAAGAATTTTGTAAATTTACAAATAATATGTTTGGTTTTTCTATAACTTGAGGCAATAAATATACTTTAAGCAGTAATGTAACAATTAAGTTTGTATTTATAGCTACAGATATTTGTCACGCTGTTAGTAATCCTCGTTTTTATGGTTTGCATGGGAACGAGAGACTAACTACAGACTAATTCTAAGTTTTCAAACATTGAGATAAAGTTACGGTAAACTAACAGTGCTGCTTCTTTTGTTATTGACATAGATCGCCAATAGGTGGATGCCAACCTGCTGTTAACCAAAGTTGACGGGAATTTAGAATAAACCCATCATCGTGGTCTTGATCATTAAAATCAAAACGACTGCAAGTTGCACGACCTATAGGAGTTGTGCCAATGATCTTTAACTTATTTTTTGTCCAGGTAAAATGCTCTGACCAATTTTGATTTCTTGGATTAAATAATGCAACTTCTGTTTGTGTTTCTGGATCAATTGCAGTTGTAAAATTATACCGTCTTTGATTACAACGATGACAAGCTAAAGCCAAATTATTGAGATCGTCTGATCCTCCTAAAGATTGAGGAATAATGTGATCAATGGTAAAAGGTGTTGTATTTGAACGTTCTGGAGAGTGACAATATTCACACAAATATTTTGCCCTTTTACGGACATTTAAACCAACAAAATTGTTGATCACCACAATTAAGAAGCAAGTTTAGCGTTGATAAAACTGAAAATTTTTTCTAATTCCAATAAACCAGCTAATTCTGCTTGTTCATCTGGATTGAGTAAATTTTCTTTATTTTTTTCTAATAGTTCTTCTAAACGAAATTGTAATTCTTCAGTAAAAGAAAAAGGACGAAATTGATCAGAAAGATTAAGTTTTATTCCATTTGGTAGCCAAGATGAAGGCTGTTTCATTAATTCTTTCATGGGTATCTCCATTAATTGAGGATTGTGGTCAACGAAGGCCATGTTAGCACTGAGCCGCCGAGTCAACATGCTCTTGAATTTATCGTTGGACAGGCATTGCTGGTAGTTATCGGACTATGTTGAGATTCTTTAATATCGGACTATGTTGAGATTCTTTAATACAGTAATATCATGAATTGCTCCTACAGCGTCTACTTTTGCGTAAGTTCTATTTTTGAGTTTCCAAACATTGGGACAAAAGTACGGTAAGCTGACAATGCTGCTTCTTTAACGGTTGCATTAACAATCGGAAATGTGGTGAGGATGTAGCTAAATTCATCTTCGGTTAAACCGTAAAGGTGTGCTACCATTCCATCGAGTTCTGCCCGTAGTTTAGCGCGTTCTGCTTCGTCGGTAACGCCTTGTTGATGGGAACCTAGACCAACTTCTTGCGCGAGTTCGTCAAATTCTGGTGTCGTGCAGATGAGTTTGGCGGCGCGTTGTACAATATCGTTGAAGTTGCGATCGTTTTTTGTTAAACGGGGGACTGGCGTTGCATATACGAAAAAGAATGAAAGATGATTAGTAATACTTCGTCTTAAATAGGCATCTATAATAAACGAATTCATTATTGTACAAATATAAAGTTTTTCAGCATTGCTGATTAGTTGGTAATTAGGGTTTATTTTTCCATCTTCGACACGAACATCATAAACTTGCTCTAGAGAAACTGTATGCGGAAAAAAAACATTTTTTGGCAATATAGTCATAATCATAGAACGCTCATTAGTGCTAGCAGCTATATCACGGAAAGCTAATCTATAAGATTTATAATCAAGAGCTATTTCTAAATTCTCAGGTAATTTAATATAACGATTTTTACTAATTTTATCTATATGTCTTTGACGTAGTGATAACAACTGTTTAGCTGCTTCACTTTCATTAAGCCAATACTTAGGTTTACCCCATTGATGAGTGAATTGATGAAAAATTTTACCTTCATATAATGGAAGCATCTCTGGTTTTTGCTCTTTAAAATAGAGATGGCTATCATTAGTCATGTGAAATTCATTATGAAAGATTAAATTCCACTTATCCTCAAACTTTTTACCTAATAAAGGAAACTGAGTCATTTTCTCAGCTATACGGATATCTACTTCATTCTTAAACTCCATTACAGACAACGTATAAGGTGATAGTTTACAAACCATATTAACATTAATCTGTAAACTATCTTTACTAGGAAACTTTTCAAGTTCATGCACATCATGACGCATAAATGCCGATGGAAACTCAGTTGTTGTACTACCTTTAACAAAAGTAAGGACAACAAATTTAAAACGGCTATCAACTTCTTCAAAAATTGTCTTGCGATTCTCAAAGCAAAAAAGTCCAGTAATTTTAGTTTGACTAAACAACATCTCTCGCAATTGCTTAGTCCCCAAATCAGTGTAAATCCCACTAGGAATTACAATTCCGCACTCACCACTTGAACGCAAAAGATTAAAACATTGTTCTGTAAACAACTTATAAAGATTAATATCCGTACCTGCTTTTTTACCATTCACAATAGAAATCTGATTTTTATACTGTTCAGATGAACGATAATAGGCACTGACATAAGGATATTGACTTTGATATTCTAACCAAGCACTGGCAATTATAGGATTTTGTAATAATTTATTCTGTTCTTTCTCAAAATCCTTAATATCCATCTTGTTCTTCGTTACCAGTTCATTATGCTGTGCAAAGAACTCCTTAGCCTGTGGCTTAAATATCTCCCAAGGCGGATTAGTAATAATTGCATCAAAACCGCCGCGTTCTAAAACCTTGTCGAAATGATAACCCCAGTGAAACGGCTTCAAGGCTGCAATATCCTCAACCTTCAAAACCCGCTTTTGTGATTTCCCAGTTAACTGAACTTCTTCATACTTGATACCCAAACGCTTACTAAACTCATCCAATAGCAAAAGATTTAACTTTTCTTGCGATTTTTTGTTGAGTTGTTCAATATTTTTGCGGAGGTGTTTCAATCGAGTATCTTGAGGTGTATCTGTATCGGTTAATTCTTTCGGTAAAAAAGCGTGCTTCTTATATAAATCAACAGATTTATTCTTTTCTTCTAAAATTTTCTTGTAATTATCTGCGGCTAAAGACTGTAATAGATTTCCTTGTAGTGAATTTCCCACCGCATCAAAAGCAGTATCATCAACTTTCATTAAACCAATCAGCGAATTACCCGCCATAATATTAAAATCAATATTAGGTAATGGCTCTAACTCTTCCACATCGTTAGCAGAAGAAACCAAAGCTAAAAAAAGGCGCAGTTTAGCAATTTCCGTTGCTTCCTCCATGATGTCTATACCATAGAGGTTATCTGAAACAATCCGCTTTTTGATAAAATAAGGTAGTGACGGGTGTAAATTTTCTATATCTTCAAGCTTCTTTTTGAGAGTGTCATCACCCATCAATTTAATTGTGCCGAACACCGCACTATAAACTTGGATTAGCGTTTTCATCGCCGCTACAAGAAAAGCACCAGAACCGCAAGCTGGGTCAAGAATTGATAAATTAGGAAGAATATCATCCATTAATAGACGACAAACATTTGTATCCAGCTTAATGAGAAGTTCATTGATATCCTCAAATGGCTTATACTGATCAGATAGCGCATCATTTACGCCGTCTACGATTAACTTGTGGATAGTTCTATCACAAAGATATTCTGTAATTTGGGGTCTAGTATAATACGCTCCAAAAGCTTTTTGGTTAATATATTTCTCAAAAATATAACCCAACACATCTGGATTTATCTCGTCATCTTTGCCTTCTGGCGTATCATCTAGATTCCAAGAATAACGCCCAAATAAATCTAGAACTTGCTCAAACGCCTCATCAACTATAGAAATATCATATTTATCTTCAATATGATGCTTGAGAAATAGTCCACCATTCAGGTATTTAATCTTACCTACCAATTCTTGTACAGATAAATCGCGTTCAATCTCAGGTTTAGCAAAGCTTTCAAAAAACAAAGCCTTGAGAAATTCACTATAAAAATGATTTTCACTTTTCTGTTTGCTTTGCTCAAGCTTATTTTGCAGATAATTTAAATCTTTATTATCAATAAAACCCTTACGCTGGAGAAAATAAACAAACATCAAGCGATTGAGAATTACCGATGTATACCAACGTCTATCTGTCTCATTATCAATTCCTTTTACAAATAGCAAAAACTTCTGATGTTGTTCTTGAAATTCCTTGTAAAACTTCTTAGTTACTGGCTCAACATCGAAACCTCGTTGTAGCTTATAAGCAATTTCGACAACAGTCGGTTCCCCATGTTCTAATTCAGTAATATCAATTACTAAAGAACCAAGCTTACTTAAAAATAAGTCTCCGGGTTGACCCTTCACATATAAATGGTCACGAACGAAGGTTTTGCTTCCTTCTCGCTTCACCCAATACCAAAGACTACGTGTGCGTTCTTCGGTAACAAAGATGAGTAGATTTTCAGCTATCAGTTTAGTAATTTCTTGATGAATAGCAACTCTAACTTTAGCTTCTGGTATGTTCCCATCTGCTGCGGTGACTTCAAAGATTGCAACACCTGAAAGTTCAGCAATTTTTTGGTATTGATAGGTTTTGTTATCAAATTTTAAAGTAACAGCTTTTTGTCTGGAAGGTTTAGACCAACCTAATTCTTCTATAAACAAATTACTAAATTGAAAGTTAGAAAGTAAATCGCGTGTTCGTTGAAAATTGAGTGACATAATTTACCATGCTTAAAAAATAAAAAACAAGTATGGTAAATTTGCCATTCAGAAAATAATTCTGTGGCTTTAAAAATTAAGTCTGCGCTAACGGACTTTAATAAACCCTGTTTATAGGAGTTAAATTTTTACCATGCTTTTTATACTTTATAAATCCTTTATCTTTGTTGCGCTTGAGAAATATTACTGAAACATTACCGATTTTTCTAGGCGGCGGCTTTATTTGTACAACCATGATTTTTAATTGTCAAGTATATTTGCTGATTACTTTATCAAAATGCCCGTTTACTTTCTCAAAATACTGAAATGCTTTCTCAAAACAAGCTTTGACTTACTCAAAAGCAGCTTTGACTTATTCATTTTGGCGTTTTCCGCAAGCAAACTGGGCTTTGACTTATTCATTTTGGCGTTTTCCGCAAGCAAACTGGGCTTTGACTTACTCAAAAGCAGCTTTGACTTATTCATTTTGGTGTTTTCCGCAAGTCAAATTAGCTTTTGCTTTCTCAAAGCCCAGTTTGCTTTCTTATTTAAGTATTTTACGTAAGTCAAATCAGCTTTTACTTATTCAAACCTCAGTTTGCTTTCTTATTTAAGTATTTTACGTAAGGCGTAGGTTGGGTTGAGGAACGAAACCCAAGATATATCAAAGCTTTGTTGGGTTTCGCAAAGCCTTAACCCAACCTACTATAGGGCTCAAATGTGCAGCGTAATTCAGTTAACGCTAAAGCTTTTTGCTCAGGTTCGCTTACCTGATTAATCTCGGTTGATAAACGAGTTTGGATTCTGCTATGTTTTCCCTGCGGCATTGGTTTTTGGTAAATTTTTGCATCAATATATTCATTAGCTGGTTTAGTTTCTGGTAATTGCAGAAACTCTGTTAAAGAAAGATTAGATGATAATATAACCATAAAAATTACTCCTAAAATAATTTAATTATATCTTTAAACCTTTGTAGGGTGTGTTGCGAATAATAAAAACGCGATAAATAATACGCGATAAATAAGACGCGATAAATCGCCGTCTCTACAAACGGGTTAATTATTGTAGAGACGGCGATTCATCGCGTCTATTACCTTAATTAAAAATTACGAATTAGAAAATAATCCTAATGAACAAATAATTTGAGGTTCTCGCTTCTCTAGTTCTTCTGTCACAATACACAAACGGTCATCCATTCATAGCGCCACCACTAACTCAGCTAACTGTTGATTATTAATACCGCTTCTCAGTTGACGGTTGAGAGTATCTATGGCTGACTGTCGCAAAGGATAACGGTAAATCTCATCAATTGCTTTTAAAAGTTCTTCGCTAACAAATAGTGTTCCTTTCATTTCTTGAACATAACTTTTCAGCCGTTCATAACTGCGGAACCTTGCACCTGATGGTCGCCCTAATTGACCACCTGCATTTTTCTCTTCTTCAGCAATCAATTCAGCACCCTTGTTTACTAATTCGTGATGTTGTTTATCTCTCGGTATCGCTGGGGTAGATTCTTCACACGCCGCCACGCGAAGCACTGCTAATTGTGATTGAGTAACGCTATTTCCATCGCGGTCAACATAAATTAAAGAATCATTCCCTTCTGTGGTTTTCATATAAAGCAATACTCCCTCTGGTTGCACAGGTTGCGGAGTATGGGCGCGGGTAGAATAAACTACATTTTCCATTTCTTCAATCGTTTTTTTCAAACCCGGATTACTATCTGTGGCTTTTTTCCAAATTTGAAATGCTTCTGATGTCAAATCAACTTCTGTATCTTCTTCACCATCTAAAACTCCAGATTTCTCGTTGTAGAGGTCGAGAATTACCCGTGCATCATCATCTTCAAAAAAAGCTTCATCAGTTCCCATCACTTCAGCATTTTCTTGCAGTCGTTTGCGGAGTCGTCCCCGCAAATTAATAATCCGTTCTACTCCCTCGGCTGGTAAAAAAGAATAACAGAGAATTTTATCAGCATTTTGTCCAATACGGTCTACTCTTCCCGCACGTTGAATTAAGCGAATAATCGCCCAAGGTAAATCCCAATTGACGATAATTGCACAATCTTGCAAATTATGACCTTCACTTAAAACGTCGGTGGCGATTAAAATCCGCAACTCTTCTGATGATGAAATTTGCTCTCGTTTTCCATTACTCACAGGGCTAAATCTTCCTGTCATCACTGTCGGGTCTTTAGATTGACCTGTCACCCATGCTACATTAGTAATATGACTCAACTGCAAATTGTCTGCAAGGTAGCGGACTGTATCAGCAAACTGTGTGAAAATTAGTACTTTATCTTTGGGGTGAATTTCTGTTAATAGTTTGATTAAAGCAGCAAGTTTTTCATCTTTTTGAGGATTCCACTCACCACACTGTTGCAGTATATTAATAAGTGCTTTGGCATCCTCTAGCAAATCCCGTTTCAGCTTTTTAATATCAAAAAGTGTAGACCGCAGCCACTTAAATCGCCGTTGATATCGAGTTCTATATTCTTGGTAAATTGATTCTGCTCTTTGACGAAAAGCTTTTTCTTGGCTTTTTGCGGAATCTGGAAAACCTCTCTCCAAACCTCTCTCCTGCAAGGAGAGAGGCTTTGAATTCTCCCCATTCCCTAGTAGGGAAGGAGGTTGGGGGGTTAGGTCAGAATCATCTTCTTCGGTTTCTGTATCAAACAAAGCTGCTGCTACAGAATCGGCATCTTCATCATTATTATTTGTATCTAATAATTCAGCTTCTTGAGTTCCAATAGGGATATCAAACCCCTGTTCTAAAGCATATAAATAAATAAAATTCCGTAATATATGGCGTTCAATTGATTGAATAAAAGCAACGCCGCTACTTTCTAAACGTTTAAATAAATTAGTGCGAGAAAAACCCATTAACCTTCTACCGCCACGAAATAAGCTATTAATAAAGCGTTGCTCGATATCTGTAGGCGGCTGTTTGTGTTTCGCAATAACGTAATTTCCTAGCCCATAACGAGGTAAATTCAGTTGATTAATTACTTCTACGACTAACTCAGAGTAAAGACGAGCATAAAAGTCAGTGCTAGAAACTTCTAAAGGAAACTTCAGACTCCGAGGTAGACGTTGAGGAAAATAAGAACGTCTCCCATCAGAAAATTCCAAATATTTACGCCCGGTTTCATCTGTGTGGGCATAATTATCTTTAATAAACGAGCGAGTCCGTCGCACCATGTAACGCTTCATCAATTCTCGCCAGTCATCAGGATGTTCGCTTTTCTCGAAGGCTGCTAAAGAACGCACAGAACATTGATGCTTTCTAATAAACTCTAATTCTCCTATAGAACTGCCGCCAAGTTCATTAATTAAAGCTTCTGGTCTTAATCCCAAATCTTGGTCTTCTGGCACAAATAGCCGGAGTTGGGCGGAAAGGTCAAGATAACTTTTATTGTAAGGAGTAGCAGATAATAAAATACATTTACTTTCGTTAGCTGCAATATATTCTATTATTGTTCGATAACGTTTACCTTCGCGGTTCCGTAAATTGTGACTTTCATCAATTAACACAACTCGGTAACGCCGGAGTGTTGGTAATTTATTTTGTACTTGACTAATTGGCATAATTTCGGCAAGTAGCCGATAGTTATCTTTATATTCTTGCCACATTGAAACTAGGTTTTTTGGGCAAATAATTAGTGTTTCTAAAAAACAATCTTCTTGTAATATCTTGGCAAGGGCGGTTCCAACTAAAGTTTTACCCAAACCGACCACATCACCTACTAATACGCCGCCACGCCTAGTTACATGACGTGCTGCTAGCTGTACGGCGGCTTTTTGGAAATCAAATAAGTTGTTAAATTCGCGGGGGATACGAAATTCTGAAAGTCCGGCGATCGCTTCATGGGATAAGTGGTAAGCTATCTTCAGGTAGATGTAGTAAGGTGAGACTAACTCATCTCTTGCCCAACTCTGATCGATAATTTCCGCTAATTCTTGGGATATATCTACACAACCGTAATCTTGCCAGCGATCGCTAAACCACTTTTGCAGTTTATTACAAGCATCATGGTCTAAAATATCAACATTCAATTCCCCTTGTTTCGCCAGTCCGGGAAGGGTTAAATTACTACTACCCAAGAATCCCACTATGGGAGTATTGGGATCATGACGATGCACAAGATATAACTTAGCGTGCAGAGAATGGCGCAAAAACAACTTAATAATTAGTTTCTGAGTTCTTAACTGATGACTTAACCGCCGTAACCCCGCTTCATCCTGATTAGTCGGCGCACCGATAGTCAACTGCTGGCGAAATTCCAACGCCATGCGTTTTTTAAACCTCACAATGCTACTGTTGTCAATTCTTCCATCACCACTACTAAGGGTAAATGCTGCATGAACTTCATCACTGGGTAAGCTTTGCATCCCAATCAGCAAACGACAACAAGCATTTTCACTACCAACATACTGTTCGACTAAATCATCAATTCTTCGCCAACCTCTGAGGTTGAAGTAGCCAACACAAAAATCTGCCCGATAAGAGATTTTGAGGGTTTCTCGTAAAATCGGTAGCAGTTGCAAATCTATGTTGTCAAAAATGCGTGGCATTATTTAAAACTCTATAAATATTTCGTACATCTGTTATATGAGTAAAAAATTTTTC
The DNA here is from genome assembly GCF_003113895.1 of Nostoc commune NIES-4072. NCBI lineage: Bacteria > Bacillati > Cyanobacteriota > Cyanophyceae > Nostocales > Nostocaceae > Nostoc > Nostoc commune. Next base: position 48,945 of record NZ_BDUD01000001.1, read on the forward strand.
TAGCTAGATTAGAGACGCGATAAATCGCCGTCTGTACAATAATCAATCCTTTGTAGAGACGGCGATTTATAACGTATTCAAAGATTTATCGCATATTCAAAAATTATAAAAAAAAGAGCAGTTGCATAATACAACTGCTCTAAAAACTACTTAAATAGATATTCTCTACCTATCTACAGACCCCATAATTACGTCAACACTACCGAGAATCACCACAATATCTGCAACCTTCATGCCCCGCAGTAAATGTGGGACAATCTGAAGGTTGTTGAAATCTGCGGCGCGAATCTTCCAACGTGCTGGGAAAACATTATCATCACCAACCAAATAAATTCCCAATTCACCTTTGCCACTTTCTACACGAGCGTAGATTTCACCCTTGGGTATCTTGAAAGTAGGCGAAACTTTTTTGCCGATGAATTGGTAATCAAATGCGTCCCACTCGGATTTTTTACCTGCGGCTAAACGCTTGGCTTCTAGATTTTCGTAAGGGCCGCCAGGAAGTCCTTTAATTGCTTGGCGAATAATCTTCACAGATTCGCGCATTTCCCGCATCCGCACTACGTAACGGGCAAAGCAATCACCGGCGGTTTCCCACTGCACATCCCAGTCGAAATCGTCGTAACATTCGTAATGGTCAACTTTCCGTAAATCCCATTGCACGCCAGATGCGCGTAACATGGGGCCAGAAAGTCCCCAGTTAATTGCTTCTTCACGGGTGATAGTCCCAATACCCTCAACACGTCGCCGGAAGATGGGGTTATCAGTTACTAAGCGTTCGTACTCATCAACTTTGGGTAATAAGTACTCGCAAAATTCCAGACACTTATCTACCCAACCGTAAGGTAAATCGGCTGCTACTCCACCAACACGGAAGTAGTTATTATTCACCATCCGATAACCTGTGGCAGCTTCCCACAAATCATAAATCATCTCCCGTTCGCGGAACTGGTAAAAGAAGGGAGTTTGTGCGCCTACGTCAGCCAAAAAGGGGCCAAACCACAGCAAGTGGTTAGCAATGCGGTTCAACTCCAGCATGATGACGCGGATGTAGCTAGCACGTTTGGGAACAGCTACACCTGCAAGTTTTTCTGGGGCGTTAACAGTAACGGCTTCGTTGAACATTCCCGCAGCGTAGTCCCAGCGACTAACGTAGGGGACGTACATTACATTAGTGCGGTTCTCGGCGATTTTTTCCATTCCCCGGTGCAGGTAGCCGATAACTGGTTCACAGTCAACGACATCCTCGCCATCCAGAGTCATGATTAGCCGCAGAACCCCGTGCATTGAGGGGTGGTGTGGCCCCATGTTTAGCACCATTGGTTCAGTGCGGGTTTCTAGTCTGGTCATAGATTTCGTGTTCTCCGTTCGTGAAAATTTTGAATTGAACCGCCTAAATGCCAACTAGACCCAATTTATCAAGAAAGGTAGAGGACAGTAGGCAAAAGGCAGAAGGAAATTCTGATTCCAGCACTGAAGCCCTTGACCGGAGCGAACTTGGATTCAAGACCTCCACCAAATTTTTAATTTGGTGGCTCCTATTCAGGAGGGGACTGAATCTCCTTCTAAATAGAACCTTCTGCCCTCTGCCCTCTGCATTCTTGAATATGTCTGCCAAAATAAGTTTCGCCGGGACAATACAGGCATTGCCCCTACAGGGGTACGTTGGAGAGAAGATGGCAGCAAAGGGCTTTTGGTTGATGTTTCATTTTGTTGCACTTCTTCAATTATTATATTGAGGTTGAGATGCTACCGAATTGAAGTGCAGGAATTTTTTCACAAGAGTCAAGCGTCAAAATTGGTGATTGGTTAGAATTCCCATCCATATATTCGCATATACCTGAATATGATTTTGGAATACTTATCTAAAAGTTTTGGACTTTGAACTTTTGACCCTCGATTTTTTTCAAACTTTACCACCATAGCGTTTCAGCAGTTGAATCATCCTACTATCGCCTTTTGTTAAAGCTAGCTGTAATGGGGTTTTGCCCTCTTTATCTCGCATATTGACTCTAGCTTTTTTCATCAGCAAAAACTCGACAAGATCCAGATTTTCTCCAATGACCGCAGTATGCAAAGGAGTTTTACCGGAATTATCCGTAGCATTAATATTTGCACCTTTGGCTACCAAAAGTTTTCCTGGCTCTTTTATCGCGTAGTGTAAGGGTGTTCTGCCTAAATTATCTTTCGCGTTCACATTTGCCCCCTTAGCGATGAGAATTTTCACCAACTCTGGAGTTATAACGTGACAATGCAGTGGTGTTTTTCCATCGGCACTTCTTAAATTCGCATTTCCTCCCTTAGCTAGGAGTAATTGTAATACTCCTTTCTGCAAGCCTGGTTCATGGATTGCCCCTAGACCTCTATCGTTAATAATATTTAATTTAGCACCACGGTCAATTAGTAATTTAACAAAATCTGGGCGATTGATCGCATAATGTAGCGGTGTAAAATTTTGATTTGTTCTGGCGTTAATATCTGCACCTTTATCGAGTAAAAGTTGCCCTACTTCTAACTTGCCGTGGCTTGCTGTCAGATGTAAAGGGATGAATTGATCATCGCTTTTAAGATTAACATTTGCACCTTTAGCAATGAATAATTCTGCAACCTCTTTAGATAGTTTACCATACTGATTGTGTAAAGGTGTGCCATTCAAATTATTCTTAGAATTAACATCCACACCCCGATCAATAAATAGCTTGGCTAATTCTAATGAACCACCCACAAAGTGTAATGCTGTGTTCCCATCAGAGTCTTTGGCTTTAATGTCAGCACCTTTAGCAATTAATGATTTTACTAAACTGACATCACCTTGATTAATGGCAGTATGCAGTAAAATAATTACCTGATTTCCAAACTTGCACGATTCATTCGGATTAGTACTAACTTCTAAAAGCTTTTTAATTTCAGCCCACTGTCCGTATACAAGATATTGACATATCGGTGTACGATTTGATTGAGATAAAGTAATTTTAGGTGGAGATAAAATTGCCAAAGCTGAGAGTGAGGTCAGAATAAAAAGCGATGAAATTTTCATAATATAATTCAAGCTACAAAGCAATATTAATTGATTGATGAACAAGAAAATTATTGTAAGATCGGCTTTATCTTAACCTCGTAAATCATTTTGGAGGCTGGGGACTAGAGCGTGTTTTCAAATCTATCTTTAAGCATCCCAGTCTTGAAAGCTCGCCTCTCTGTCCTTTTTCTTTGACCTATATCCTATTCCTCATTCCCCAATTTAAAGATGAAATCAGATTCGGAAACGCTGCTTAATTTAGAAGGATCTCCTTTTTCCCATATTCCCGTGTTGGGTCGGGAGGTAATTGAGGGTTTGGCGGTGCGTCCAAGCGGACATTATTTAGATGTAACGGTAGGCGGTGGTGGTCATAGTCGCTTGATTTTAGAAGCTTCTGGAGATGTACGGGTAACGGCAGTTGACCAAGATGAAGATGCTTTAGCAGCAGCAAGGAAAGAATTAGCTGAGTTTAGCGATCGCATACAATTTATCCATTGCAATTTTGCTGACTACGAATTTCCCCCCAACACTTTCGATGGTATTTTAGCCGATTTGGGGGTAAGTTCTTACCATTTAGATCAAGCAGAACGAGGTTTCAGCTTTCGCCAAGCTGCAAATTTAGATATGCGAATGGATCGAGGGCGATCGCTAACTGCTGCTGATGTGATTAATAATTGGGATGAAGCAGAATTAGCTGATATTTTCTTTAAATACGGTGAGGAGAGATTATCGCGGCGCATTGCTCGTCGGATTGTAGAACGGCGGCCGTTGCACACGACAACAGAATTGGCTGATGCGATCGCTTCTTCAGTTCCCCCGAAATACCGTTATGGGAGAATTCACCCCGCTACCCGTGTTTTTCAAGCTCTGCGAATTGTCGTCAACGATGAGTTAAAATCCCTAGAAACCTTTTTGGATAAAGCCCCAAATGCCCTTGTCCCTGGCGGCAGAATTGCAATTATCAGTTTTCATAGTTTAGAAGACCGTCCGGTGAAACATGGTTTAAGAAATTCACCTTTATTAAAGGTCTTGACAAAAAAACCTATTATTGCTCAAGAAGAGGAGATTGGGAAAAATCCGCGATCGCGATCGGCCAAACTGAGGATAGCAGAGAAAAAGTAGGAGTAATATCAACCTGCGATAGTCTTACATCAAAGGCTTTGGCATTCCTTAATTGCAGTATGAATTACTCTCGTACCTTTTTCAAAATGCTGAGGCTCATAGCCAAAGTCCACTCAAGTGGACTCAAAGCCTTGATTAGTATTCTTTTAGAAGGCTTCAGGGATGAAACCCATAAATTCATTCTGAAGCGCTTAGTTGGGGCTGGGGCAATATCTCAGTAAGTATACTTATGCGCTTTTTGGCAAGTTTTTTATAATATATGTTTAGATATTAGCCGTAAATTTGTGGGCGTACTAATGTACTATATTTGTAGTATATATATTGCGTAACACAGATAAAATCAAAAAATGAGCATAATAATCCAATCTTTTCCCTTCTACAACAGGTATGTAGGTGTTAAGCATGACGTGCGGATATATTCTGATGAAAAGGGTGGGAATAGCAAAATAGTTTTAGAAGATGTTGTATTAATACTGTTAGCGCAACCAAGAAAACCAGCCGATACCAATGAAGTGATCGCTATTACAAAAGAAAAGATTGAACTAGCCAGTGTAACACCAACTGATTTTGACGGCTTGCACTTAGCTACAGTAGATCAAATGGAAGAATTCTACATCTGCTGTGATGAACTTGGAGACTATGGAAAACCTACTGTTTATGAGCGCTTTGGCAAATGGTGGGTAGATATTCTTCGTGAGTTGATGGAAAAACGTTTAGCTCATATTGGCCGTTTAGTAAGTAGAGTGCCAGTGTGGGAGAAAGACTTAGATAAAACTCGAAGGATTTTTGGAAAGGAAGCCAATAAAGAAATTGCTCTCAGAACATGGTTAGAGATGTATTACAAACTAAGTGTTGATTGGATGGTCACAATTATTATTTATAAAACAAGAAATAAAATATCTCACCTTTATAGAGGAACTACCGGAGAGGTTCCAAACAACATCAACTCTAGTAATGAAAATGATAGAAGGGGAAACAACGTTTACACTCCTGAGACTTTGGTATTAATCGCACCTGAAGTAGAAAACCTGTTAGACAATCCCAAAAGATTACTGGAAGATGCTGCTGAAAATATTAAAAAATCCGATAAATTAGAAAAAGAAAGAAACCAAGTGAAAATATTGAGATTGGAAGGAAAGTCAGATGACGAAATTATCGAGCAGATATGGAAAGTAACCCCACAATCAAATCTGGCAGAAGCAGAGGAAGAGGGTGAATATAAAAATTACCAATACGAGTTATTAAAAGTTTTTGTACAATTTATTAAAAAGTAAATATGTTATTACAAGAAAAAGTTATTGGTTTGTTAGAGTCACGGCAGTTAAAACCTGAGAAACGAAAAATAGGAGGTAAATTAGACTTAGTAGTAAAACTAAATGATAATTATACTTTCACTATTCGAGAGCATAAAATAAAGCCTGGATACCTATACGCTAATCTTAAAAATGGAGATGTGTTGACGGAATGGGTTGAACTCGATGAAGTGTCTTTACCTCTTGCTATTGATTACGTATACAGTTTTGCTAAACCAAATACAAAACCGAGCCAACTGAGTAAACAAAGTTTATTTTGGTGGACAAGTATTATCTGTTTTATTGTTTTAACAGGTATGTCTGTTTATCTTATTGCGAAAAAGACAAGTACCTGTAATTGTCAACAATCTACTTCATCCTTAAAATAACTATTTCTTTACATTAGGACTAAAAATCTTTAATTAGGAATCCCAGCAATTAATTTTTGCGTGTATTCCTATTTGGGTTCACAGTTTGACAAAAACTTGTTTGAGGTGAGTGCAGTCGTTAATCGCTATTCAGATGTTGAAGATTAATTTTTGCTTGTATAATTAAAAACTTGTACTTAGAGTTACTTTTGGGAAATGATATCAACTTCCCTCAAACAACGATCTGTTAACCTAGCGTTGTTGATGAGTTAAAAAATAATAGATGGAAATTAGTAATCTGTTTACAGCAGGTGGCATAGTCATGTGGCCTCTGCTAGCGTTCTCTTTGTTAGGGGTGGCGCTGATTATCGAACGGATCATTTTTTGGGTAAGGATAAATAATCGGCAAAACAAGGTAGTGCGAGAGGTGCTACAGCTTTATCGCCTTGATAATGTAGTTAGTGCTTTAGATAAATTGCAGAAAAATTCTGATTTACCCATTGCTCGGATTTTTTTAGCAGCTTTAGAATTGGAGGAGCCGACACCAGAGGAATTTCGTTTGGCATTAGAAAGTGAAGCACAAGCCGAAATCCCCTTACTCAAGCGATCTCAAAATATTTTTGAGACAATTATTGGTCTTGCGCCCCTGTTGGGACTTCTCGGCACTGTTTTAGGATTAATTAACTCCTTTGCCTCTTTAAATATCGGAGATGTGGGAGGTACTAAAACAGCAGGTGTAACATCTGGAATTAGTGAAGCTTTAGTATCTACAGCATCAGGGTTGGTAGTGGCAATCTTTACACTATTATTTGCCAACACCTTCCGGGGACTCTACCAGCGCCAGATTGCCTGGATTCAAGAATATGGTGGACAGTTAGAATTACTCTACCGCCGTCGCTACGAAAGAGGAGATAACAATTTACAATTCAAAATAAATCCAAAATAGTTCGACTGAGACATTGGGCGATCGCTCAGTTGAGCCGCGCTTATGCCAAAGTCCAAAATCGGCAATCCAAAATCCAAAATTGATTGGCTCTAATAGTATTCTAAAATGACGAATAGCTTTTTTCGCTACAGTTTTCGAGGAAATATTCCATGACTATTTGGGTAAATGAGCAAATTGATCCGTCTGGGATGATTCATGCCTGTATTGCCACTTGTAATGAATCTCAAGCCAAAGATTGTCATGATTCATTTGAGAATAATTTGACCGAGACGCAAAAGGCAGCAGGTTGGGTAGCGCGATTGCGGACAGTTAATTCTTGGGATGAAGTGCCAGTGAATTCTTTAAAACTCAATTAATTGAGATTGAGTGCTATCGAAAGTAGACTGCATAGCTTATAACGGTTCCAGCAAAGCTAAGGTACAGAAAAAAACAACTAACCACAGATGAATATGAATCATCGTAGGGTTGCATAGCTAACTGTGTAACCCTACTGTAAATTCTCTGAGATAGAGGTTATTTTTTGGTATTTTGATCGAAGAGATTTCAGGAGCGTAGGCGTAGCCCGTTATATGCATCGCTTGTCTACCAGATGCTGAATGTATGCAAATGCCTACAGCGATCGCAACAAATCCCATGAGAACAGGTTAATAAAGGATAAAATTCGGATTAAAATTATCAAATTATTAGCAATTGCTGCCAAAAAAAGTAAAATTTTCTAATAAATTGATGATTTTTCTGAACTTTTAAGAGCTATCATCTATACCGGAGATTAAATTAAAAAACTTGCCAAAACCGAATCAATTTAGTGAACTATCCCAAGGTTTACACTTCGGAGCAAAGCTGTCCTATTAATTTAGTTGGCGAAACAGGACAAGCGGTTCAAATTTCAATTCATGCTCCCAGTCAATATATCTGTGCCAACTGCGAACGGATATTACCAGATTGGAAACGGCAACCATTTTTACGAGTAGTGATTGTCTTACAGCAATCACGTTATCAACTAGTCGAAAAGACAGCAGAAGTAGAGACAGAGAAAGAACGCTTGCGAGAAAAGTTTATGAGATTTGGCTGCGATTTGGCATTTAATCTGCGCGATCGCGGCTATCTTACTGACCTAATCGACCCTCGTACAGGCTATCCTTTACTGTCTCATCCCGGAGCAATTCCTCACGATGACACAGCAGTTGTCAAAGCTTTGCTTAACTATCCAGTGATTAAAAATCAATGCCGTGTCCTAGTGCATCCCGATTGGGGTGCAGCAGTTTATCCTAGCATTTTGATATCAGAAGCTCCCCCAGTTGTGATCGAATGGGTTACAAAAAGTTTAGCAGCCATGCATGGGTGGAGAGAAATTGATTATTAGTCATTTGTCATTAGTCATTTGTCATTAGTCATTTGTCATTGGGCATTAGTTATTTCTTCCTCATCCCTATATATTGGAAATGAGGAAAATAAAAAACAAGCATCATAGAATCTGTGTCTTTAGACAACTTCTTTCAGGAAACTAAGACAGTCGAAGCCTCTAATAGTGCGGCTTACTACTTCCCTCTGATAAGTGGACGCTACGAAGTCAAGCCAGGGATGATGGCTTTTGGTTCCTGTTTTGGTAACACTCAGGCTGATCAGCAGGTATTTCAAATTGATGATAATTTTGCCCACTACCGTCAGGCTAAACTTTTAGTTCGTGGGGAACGGTTGAGCAAGTACTACCAAACCTGCAATTATTCTAAAGCTGTGGCAGGTGCGATCGCTGGTTTAATGATTAATCGCCTCACTCAAGAACACCCACATCACTTTCACTGTCAAAAGTCAATAGATAACACTGTGGCATTTCACAGCCAACTTACCAAAGAAACCATCTATTTAGATGCAGAATTGCAGTTACAGCAAGTCGAGGGTAGTTCAGTTGTTCCAGCTTACGCCTCTACCCTTGATGCTTTAGCAACACAGGTACAAGAAGACCTGACAGTTATCTGCCGTTCTGCTAATGGTATCAATTGGCTGAGTGCAGTTCATCTCTGCTATCCCAATCACTGGTCAGCTGAAGAAAAAATTGGCAAGGACTTTGCTACGATACATGCACCTGTGGCTGGTATGGAAAAAATTAATCGGCGAGGGGATGCGATCGCTCATACAATGATTACCCACAAACCGATGGTGCGCTTTGCTTGGGGTTTGAGTACCGACACCCGCCTTAACCACCATCCCGAACCACCGCCTGGTGTGTCAGTTGAACAATGGCAAGGTAGAAACTTTGATCCGCAGCATCCCAGACTTTATCTGCGAATTGAGCGCCAAGTAATTTGGGGGCTACCAGAGTATGAAGCAGCGCTGTTTACTATTCGTACTTACTTTAGAGATTGTGATGTAGTGAGAAAAGACCTAGTATTACGGTCTAAGCTGCGTGAGGCAATCGAATCTATGACACCGGAATCTTTAGTTTATAAAGGCTTGGCAGAGAGCAAAGCCAATATTTTACAGTGGCTGAGTTAAACGTAATGTATCAAAAAATGTGTTAAAACCTAGTACAGCATGACGTAAATCCAGTTACCATCTCAATACTGCTCGGGTTTTGGATTTTTAACTCAGAATCAGGTTTGGGAAAAGGGTAAAGGGTAAAGGTTAAAGGTTTTTTCTTTCCCCTTCCCCTTCCCCTTTTCCCCAAAACCCGACAAGTATTGAAATCTGATTACTTTTTGTCTATACAAATTATCTGAACTCTACCCTCAACTATTTTTCGGTCGTCGCAATTTCTGTGAACCAATTGGGCCGAGAATTTGGTTCAGGCTACGCAACTGTTCTGCTGTACCCATACCAATTAACCGATCGCCTGGCATTAAGACTGTATCACCAGTGGGCCCACCGATTAAAGTCCCATCAAGGCGGCGAATTGCCAGAACTAATGCCCCAGTTTGCGATCGCAATCTCGCTTTTTGCAAAGTTTGACCGACAAAAGGACAAAAAGACGGGTCGAGTAAAAATTCTTCCATATATAATTGGCGGTCTGCACCTGTCAAAATCCCGTCTACAAAGTCCAATACTTGGGGTCTGAGAGCCGCAGCAGCCATGCGCTTCCCACCAGTAATATAGGGAGATATTACTTCATCTGCACCACCGCGTCGTAACTTCTGCAAAGCCTCTTCTGTACTTGCCCGTGCGATCACCCGAATTCCCGAATTCAGTGTTTTTGCTGATAAAACAATATATAAATTTTCGGCATCTGAAGGTAGCGCTGCAACAATACACATCGCTCGTTCAACACCAACTTTTAGGAGCGTGTCATCTAATGTAGCATCACCTTGGAATGCTGTGTAACCTTCTGCCTGCGCTCTTTGCACAGATTCCATGTCCGAATCAATCACCACAAAAAGTACGCCTTCTGCGCGAAATTCCTTGGCAATTTGACGGCCAGTTCGACTAAATCCACAGATTATGTAATGTTCTGACAGAGATTCCATTAACCGCCTCTGCTGCTGTAGCCGAATTCCTTCTTGAAAGTAGCCTTGAATGATCGCTTCTGTAAATCTGTTGACAATGTAACCGATATTGACTACACCCAACAAAATCAGAGCGATTGTAAACAATCGTCCTCGGCTACCCAGTGGGTGCGTCTCTCCGTATCCCACAGTCGCTAAAGTGATTACTGTCATGTAAGCTGCATCTTCCCATGACCAGCCCTCCACTAGCGAGTACCACAAAGTGCCAATGAAGAAAACACCGCCAAGAGCGATCGCCCCAGCCATTAACTCCTTTTGGATACGTTGATATTTTTGCTCAAGTGTTGAAAATGAGGTAAAAATATTACTTATAATCTACTTTTGCTAATTTTTTAGCATTCGTCCTTTTTAGTATATTGAAACTAAGTACAACGTTTCATTAATTCGTAGCGAATTCTCTGCATGCCTTTGCGCTTTCCTCTGCGCCCCTACCCTGCGGGAAGGCAAAGCGCCTATACGTTTAAATTCCAACCCTCAATTCGCCTATGAAGAATCTATACGGGTTTAAAACCCCCTCCAAATCTACGATTTGGAGGTCAACAAGAAAGTCGCGGGTCTGAATCCTCGACTGATAGCGTAGCGGTAGCGAGGCACGAGCGTCTTGATTCTGACCAAAGGCGGAGCGTCTCCGGCTTTGCTCCAGCAATTCTGACTTCTGAATTCTTCTTCAATAGATACGATAGCGTTACATAGATGGGCGATCGCTTAATATCGGAGTAAAGAGTAGCCAGCAGTTTTATGACAGCAGCACTGAAGAGAGCAAAGCCATATATCGAACAACGAGATGGAGGATATTGGATCGAAGAGACTCGCATCTCTCTTGATTCAGTTGTGTATGCCTTTTTGAATGGTGAGTCTCCTGAAAGCATTGCCCAAAACTTTCCATTACTCTCGCTGGAGCAGGTTTATGGTGCTATTACCTTTTATCTTGCCAACCGAGAGCTAATTGATGCGTATTTAGAAGAAGGTGAAAAAGAGTTTGAAAAATTGCAACAGTCTCTTAGAGAGAAAAATCCCCCTCTCTATCAAAAGTTAAAAGCTGCTCAAATACAGAAGCACAGCAAGGCATGACGACAGTTCGATTTCAAGCAGATGCTGATCTACGCCAAGCGATTGTAACTGGGACGATACGTAGGCAACCAAATCTTGATTTTCAATCAGCCTATACAGCAGAGCTTGAAGGTAAGAAAGATTCAGAGGTATTGGCGATCGCTGCACAGAATGATAGAGTCCTCGTGACTCATGACCGTAAAACCATGCCTGCTGAGTTTGGTGAGTTCATAATGTCAAAAACCAGTTCTGGAGTTTTGATTCTTTCCCAGAATTTGTCAGTCAGTGATGCAATTGAAGCACTCATCCTCGTTTGGGAAGCTTCTACTGCTGAGGAATGGGTCAATCAGATCATGTCTATCCCATTTTAAGCTGAAAGAAAATATGAGATACATTGAAGAATCCCAGAACTAATGCTCTAGATTGCGATCGCAATCTCGCTTTTTGCAAACTTTGGCTTGTATAAATCTGTTGACAATGAAGAAAACACCGTCAAGAGCGATCGCCCCAGCCATTAACTCCTTTTGGATACGTTGATATTTTTGCTCAAGTGTTGAGAATGACGTAACAATAGTACTTTTAACCTACTTTTTTTAGTTTTCTGCTAATTTTTTAACATTCCTCCTTTTTAGTATATTTAAACAATCTTGGAATTAAGGCTGAGTAAGCAATACGGTTCGGATAAGGTTTTTTGATGACACGCTCTAGATCCAAAGACGCGATAAATCGCCGTCTTTACAATAATCAGTCCTTTGTAGAGACGGCGATTTATCGCGTCTCTTGCCTTAACCGAACCGTATTGGCTGAGTAAGGACAGAGCAAATATTTGTTGGAAAAGTTATATTTCTTTACTTTAACTACTATCTTAAATCAATTAACCCTGCTAATATCAAGCTGAAATGCGTTTGTAACCTTGTGCTACAAACCATTAATTAAAATAGTTAAAGGTATAAAGTATGACTGCACTAGGTGATAGTGTAGTGTATTTGCCTTGTGCGTAAGTCTTAGAGGATGTTTGATAAGTATTTTTAGTCACATCAAAACTTCCCAAACCTAACCTTCTAGCCTCCTTGCTTCGTAGGAAAAGCAGGTTTGAAAGCCTCTCTCGTTGTGGGAGAGGAATGGACGCGGGGTTTTTAGTATACTTTGCGACTTTTCAAACATCCTCTTAAGTAGTTGGGAAAAATCAACATCCTCAATAGCGAAACTCTACAGTTCATCTTTGTTTTTAACGGAGATTAAGCGATGCAATTTATCAAACGGTTAGGGAAGCAGCTAGGTTTTGTGATCTTAATCGGTTCTGCGGTCTTTTCCGCATCTTCAGCTAGCGCACAGGTAAGCGAACTCCCCAAAGAAGAAACCATTTTTATAAATACGGATTTGATTATCAATTCGGCTTACTTACAAAGTCGATTTTCAGGCCAGAGTAGTCTTAAATTACTCAGTATTGGTGGAATCCATCGATCACCACTTAATGATGCTAATATCGATGAGACTGAAGGAAGGGTCATATACGACACATTTAAGAACAACTACGGTAACGGTTACGATGTGGGAGGATCTACGTTTGAGGCTGGTACTTCTCCCTTCACAAATGGTACTGAAATATTTGGTATATTCAGAAATCCACGAAGAGAATTAATCTTTGGTATTATTCCAGGTGTTCTTCCGAATCCTCCCGCGCTCAAGTTAAATGAAAGCACTAATTATGGACGTTGTTTTTTTGCTAATTGTGTGTTGTTTCACTATGGGTATGCAGTGAAAGTTCAGTTCAGAGGAACACTAAATCCTTCCTTCTACAAATCAACTTTTACCATAGGAGATTCAAACGGCACTACTTCTTTGTCTCAACGCAATTCAATGGTGTCTCCTGAAATAGAACCAAATCCTCCAGGGGCTAATTTTATACCTCCAGAAGATACTCCAGATGAATTTTTGGTGGTTTTCAGCCAACAGACAAATCCTAGACAGCCTAATGTGGCTATAACTAACTGGACTGAATTCCCCATCAAGCGCGGTCAAACTCCGAGATTACGCTTTACCAATAGTGAGTCAAACTTTGATCCAATAACCGTATCTAACACTAGAGTTCTGCGGAGTGCTACTAAGATACCATTAGAACAGCTAACCGCCGCAGATTTACCACCAACACCAGAAGTAGGGTTCGTAGAATTTTCAGAAGCTAATGGCATCGTACTTCCAGGCCAAACCAGAGACGCAGTCACGCTTACAGATATTCCGGTTACAGGAACACCTATTTTAGATCGCATCGCATCCTTTAATGGTACAAGCGACTTTATTGAAATCCCCAACAACGAGAACCTAAACTTTGGCACGGGAGACTTGAGCATTTCTGCCTGGGTCAAAACGACTAGTACTAGCGGAATTGAAGTCATTTTAGACAAACGAGTTGAGACGACAGGGCCAGTACAAGGGTATTCGCTGTCTAACTTCAATGGTAATTTGTTGCTTCAATTAGCAGATGGAGTGGGAAATCAATTTACAAACTATGTAAGCAATATCTCAATCTCCGATGGCAATTGGCATCATGTAGCTGTGACTGTAGACCGCGACCAACCAGATGGCGGTCGTTGGTATCTTGATGGAGTAGAAGTCGTTGGCGAGCGATTTAATCCAACAAGAAGAGGTTCTCTTTCTAACTCCAAGCCCTTAGTCATTGGCAGACGCTCTGATAGTCCTTCACCAGGCTTTTTTAAGGGTGAAATAGGCCGTGTCCGACTTGACAAAAGGGTACTGTCATCTCAAGAAATTCAAGCAATTGCTGCTAATAGACCGTAAATAGGTAAATAACCCAAGTTGCTAATATGCATTTGGGCTTAACCGAACCGTATTGCCCCCGCTTCCGGCGACACCCTTTTTAAGGGGGTATTTTTATGCCCCTAAGTCAATTGTGAAAGCCATAGATCGCCAACAGGGATCTGTGGCTTTCAATTTCTCAAGCGTTGAGTACAAAATTTTTTTCACCACCGCCAAGCGTTCGAGGTTATATAAGCGTTAGCCTAAGAAGAAGTACGAGTTGTGCTAAATAAAAAGTAATTTTTAGGGATTTCTAGGAAACTAGTAAATAACTATATGATGAAAAACTCAAGAGGAGGAGCGGTAGTGAGCCTACAAACTCTCATTGAACAAGTCACCATCCCCCCAAATTCAGGGTCTGTAGCATCTAGTCCCTTTGATACAGATAGCTTTAATGAAGCTGTCATGTCTACCTACGGTCGGTTTCCGTTAGCCTTAGAACGGGGTGCTGGATGCCGGGTTTGGGATACACAGGGACGCGAATATCTGGACTTTGTGGCTGGAATTGCCACTTGTACTTTAGGACACGCCCACCCAGTTATGGTAGAAGCGGTGACACGCCAAATCCAGAAGCTGCACCATGTCTCTAATTTGTACTACATTCCTGAGCAAGGTGAATTGGCAAAATGGCTTGTTGAACATTCTTGTGCCGATCGCGTGTTTTTCTGCAACTCTGGAGCTGAAGCTAATGAAGCTGCAATTAAACTGGCGCGGAAATATGCCCACACAGTATTAGACATTGAAAAACCGATTATTTTAACCGCCAATGCCAGTTTCCACGGACGGACTTTGGCAACAATTACCGCTACAGCACAACCGAAGTATCAAAAATATTTTGATCCCTTGGTTCCTGGTTTCCACTACGTAAATTACAACGATATCAACGCTGTGGAAGTGGCGATTAGCGAGTTGGATGAAGGCGATTATCGGGTAGCGGCGATTTTGATTGAGCCATTGCAGGGAGAAGGCGGTGTGCGTCCAGGAGATGTTGCCTATTTTAAAAAGCTTCGGCAGATTTGCGATGAAACTGGCATTTTATTGATTTTCGATGAAGTGCAAGTTGGTATGGGACGCAGTGGCAAATTATGGGCTTACGAACATCTCGGCGTTGAACCGGATATTTTCACCAGTGCTAAAGGCTTAGGTGGCGGTATTCCCATCGGCGCAATGATGAGCAAGAAATTCTGTGATGTTTTTCAACCAGGGGAACACGCTAGCACCTTTGGCGGAAATCCTTTTGTGTGTGGTGTAGCACTCAGTGTTTGCCAGACGTTGGAACGGGAAAATATTTTACAGAATGTGCAAGACAGGGGTGAACAATTGCGATCTGGATTGAAAGCGATCGCAGCGAAATATCCTCAGCACATTGGCGAAGTTCGAGGTTGGGGTTTAATCAACGGTTTGGAGTTGCGAACCAATATTCAACTAACCGCAGCAGATGTCGTTAATGCTGCCATCAACGAGGGTGTGTTACTCGTACCAGCCGGGCCAAAAGTAGTCCGATTTGTGCCACCGCTAATTGTCACAGAGGCGGAAGTAAACACTGCTTTAGAAGCTGTGGATCGAGCGATGTCTAACGACAAGCCGCAGGGCGGCTACGCAACTCTCACAGCTTAGGTAATACAAAAAGCGAGGATAAGTCTTTGTCCGTATCTCTCGCTTTTTCTGACTTTTAGATTAATTTTCACTAAAAGTATTGATTTCTTAGCTATTAGCTATGTATGTATTATTTCTATCCCCGCGTTTTCTTCCTTCATTCTGGGGAAATTTCCCGATAAGCTTGGCGACACTGTTCATAATTGTCTGGCAAAATCTCGGCATTACCAAAACATAATTGCTCGTGAGTGGTAATTAAAGTTTCATAAGGCTGTATGGGAGTCACAGACGATCGCAACAATTGCAGATATTCTCCATCTGTGCGGCTGAGTTTGTGGGGTGCGATCGCATTTTTATCCAACTGCTGCAACATTGCTAAATAAATACAACGGCAAGCCTCACGGTAGTTACCTTGACGGTAAAATTGTTGCGATCGCTTCAACAAAAAGGTTATGGATGACTCACTAGAGCTAGTTTTTAAACGAAAATCAGTGAGATTGCCACTTCTATTTAGCCAAGAATATACATAAGGGCTGAATTCTTGCCATAATCGCCAACCCACCCAAGCTATAAATAAACCTAGCACCAGCCAAAACAGGAATTTCAACAACTCACTTAGCCAAGGGCTAATTGACCATCCAGTAGGTAATTCAGGTAAAGCGCTCTCAAAGCGGTAAAACTGGTATTCCCACCATTCTCCCGCTTGTTGTTGAAATTGAGAAAGCTGCCAACTCCAGCTAGTTTTTTCAAAAGTATCTGTCATAAGGGGGGAGTGGGGAGTGGGGAGTGGGGAGTGGGGAGTGGGGAGGGGGGAGTGGGGAGTGGGGAGTGGGGAGTGGGGAGTGGGGGGAGCAGGGGGAGCAGGGGAGGCAGGGGAGACAAGGGGACAAGGGGACTTAAATCAGAACTTGCAACAAGTGTTTCCCCTTGTCCCTAATTCTCAAGAGTCCCCAAGTCCTCTTTCCAATGCCCCATGCCCCATACCCAATGCCCAATGCCCAATGCCCAATGCCCAATGACTAATGACTAATGACTCTTGTCTTTTTTATCATTATCCAGCCGATGACAATCAGTAGCGCACCGAATGCAAGAAATCCTAAATCCCAAGCTAACTCATTTGGCCCTGGTTTGACATGATGGATACCGAGAATTTGATGGTCAATTAAACCTTCAACGAAATCAAACAACCCAGTACCAATCAATATTGACCCAATAAAGGTCTGTGATGACCAAGGAACATCATCACGCCCTCCCGCACGCCATAGTAAAACAACTCCTACCACGGTGAATACCCAATTAAAGGTATGAAATAACCCATCCCATAGCGTGTTCAAATCTATATTCGCTATGTTTGTCAGAGGTCGAATATTACTAAGCATGTGATGCCACTGGAGGATCTGATGCAGTAAAATTCCATCAATAAACCCTCCAATACCTACACCAAGAAAAATTCCAGCAGTGATTAGTGGTGCGCGTTGGTTGGGGGTTTCACTTTTCGCCTCCATTGTCAACCTCATCGATAGGCTTTTTCACCAAAGTACAACTTTTTTAGGAGAAATATCTTCTATCTTGAGGCAAGTACCATCATTGAACTTCAATCAATTTTCAGATTTAATCTGCATACCCGCTTTCACTGGGTCAAAATCTTGAGGAAAATTGGTGTTGGGATCATAGTCTGCTTTTTCCAGGTTCGCTCCTTTGAGATTGGCTTGGCGAAGATTCGTTGACATCATCCTTGCTAAATGTAATACATGAGTTCCTTTTGCTTTCGCATTGATCTTCGTTCGCAAAGGTCTTGGAGTGTATATTTTTCCAAAACTGAGTTAGCAGCCTGACGTGCTTCCTGCCAGACTTCCTGAATTAGCTCGCCTTCTATGGTGTTGGGAGTTGGTTCAGGATTAGAGGCCACGATATCTGACCCTTCCATGCAGGTAAAAGCATCTAACACTGTAATCTTTCCGGGATCTCGTGCCAGAACGTAGCCACCTTTGGCTCCGCGTATACTCTTAATTAAACCTCCACGCCTTAATGTGGCTAGGAGTTGTTCTAAATAGCGGTTCGGAATGTCTTGTAATGCCGCTATCTCTCGAATTTGCAGGGCTTCTCCGTTAGGGTAGCAGGTTGCTAACTCTAACAGGGCTAGAAGTGCGTATTCTGATTTGTTAGAGATTACCACAGGCGTAATATTTTAAACTCACACTTAAATATACAAAGTATTTGAATTGCTTTCCCTAAGTTACTCTTAGGAAAAACTTTACAATCAACTTATTGTTGACCGGCTAACCCCACTTTAAAGACCTTTTAGCATAGAAGCAATTATATTTGATTTTTAATTCGATAAATAAAAGTGATTGATTATTTATAAAGTCTTCCAAAGTGTAAATTAATTTAAAAGCTATGCAAGCCGCTATATATTTAAAATTCTCGAAAATGGCAGAGTTACGGTAAAGGTAGTTCCTACACCGATCGCACTTTCGACACGAATTTCGCCACCATGTAAATCTACAGCCTGCTTGACGATGGACATTCCCAATCCCATTCCTGGGATATCGCTTGCATTACTAGCGCGATGGAAGGGTTCAAAGATGTAATCAATGTCATTTGGGGGAATGCCAATACCAGAGTCTTGAGTCTGGAATATAGCTTGCTCGTTGGCAGTGATGACAGAAAACTTAACTGTGCTACCAATGGGAGAGTATTTTAGACAATTTGAGAATAAATTAGTCAAGATTTGCCGCAGTAGTTTCGGGTCTAAGTTAGCTCTTGTAGATTGGCACTCACTACTAAAAGCGATCGCATGTTGTGAGCGATCGCTCTGTTCTAATTCTTCTTAGGACTTACGCACACTCTACGAATTCTCGGCGCTCTTGGCGTCTTGGCGGTTCGAGAAATTAAGCTTTTTAGCAATTTTTGCGTAAGTCCTAATTAAAACAGAATAAAGGTGTCAGTCCTTAGAATTCTGTTAGATATTCTGACCTAAAAAGCAGATAGCGTCAGCACGCAATAGGTTTGGATAAGATCCCCCCGCCTACGGTGACCCCCTTAAAAAAGGGGTAAAGATCAGAAAGAGCAAGCCTTTTATCTGGCAATATTGCTTAATTTAGCTTTTAAGTCTGCCCATGTGACCCCTTCTAAGCTGGGCAAAACAACATGAGCGGCTCCAACTCGTTCAGCAGGGCCGAGTCCTACTGCCCACATACCACCTGCTAGAGCCGCCTCAATGCCTGCTGCGGCATCTTCTACAACTACAGATTGCGCTGGTTCGAGTCCTAGCTGCTTGGCTGCGTACAGAAATAGGTCGGGTGCTGGCTTGGGTTGTTGTACACTATAACCGTCAGCGATCGCATCTACTTTATCAACAATGCCCAATCGCTCGATCACGGTGCGGGCATTTTTGCTAGCTGAACCAATACCGATTTTAATTCCAGCTTGCCGCAGTTCATCCAAGAGAGCGATCGCACCTGGTAACAAATCCTTGGGTGTCATGTGTTGGATCGATTCTACATAGTAGCGATTCTTACGCTCCATCATCTCCTCAATTTGTGCTTCCGAATATGGTCTATCTCCAATAATATGCAGCAGGGAAGCACGACGGGATACACCCCGCAGCGCTTCGTTAGCTTGTCGATTAAAGGGTATACCCTCTTCATCCGCTAGCTTTTGCCAAGCTAAATAATGAAGTTCTGCTGTATCGGTTAGCACTCCATCTAGGTCGAAGATGAATCCTTGGATGTTGGGGTTGTGAGTCGCTTCGCTCCGGGATTGGGGATTGGGGATTGGGTATTGGGTATTAGTTATTCCTCTTGTCCCCTTCTTCTCAGTCCCCAGCGATGCACTGAGCAAGTTGTTGTGTCCCCAGCCCCCAGCCCCCAGTCCCCGATGCAGATCAAAGTCGTGCCATAATCCTTGCCAATGCAGTTTAAATTTTAGGCGTGTCCAGCCATCAGGGAGATGGGAGTTGGCTACGGGGCCATTTTCGGTTAGTTGAATGCCGCCGAAGCCAAAAATTACGGCTTGCCAAACGCCACCAGCAGTAGCGCCGTGAATTCCATCGCTGGTGTTACCTCGGTTATCTTCAAGATCCACCATTAATGCTTGCATAAACACTTCGTAAGCTTCTGCTGATTTGCCCAAATCGGAAGCTAAAATGGCGTGAACTGCTGGGCCAAGGGACGAACCATAAGTAATGTCTGTGCGAGGTGCGTAGTAGTCCCAGTTGGTCTGCAATGCTTTTTCGTTGTAGGGAAAATCTGCTGATTCCCGCATTAAATAAAGCAGCATCAAGATATCTGGCTGCTTGATTACTTGACATTTATTGGTTTTCTCAATACTCAAGATGGTTTGCATGGAGCGATCGCGCCCTTGATAATCTGCTAAGTTGATATCTTCTAATTGGAAAAATCCCTCGAACTGCTCGATTAGTTCTGTTGATGGGTCATGGAGAAACAAGATTTTGGCGATGATATCTTGCCAGTGCGTTCGCATAGCATCTCCGCAGGAGAATCGCTCTTGTGGGGTGAGTTTTAGTTTCTCTTCTAGTTCAGTAGCTCGTTCGGGGAACTTGTGAGCCAACCAATCATAAACTGCGATCGCTTTCTCTAAATGCCATTGCGCCATGCGATTTGTAAAGGCGTTATTGTGGACGAATTCATGATATTCATCTACTCCAATTACTCCCCGAATTTCATATTGTTGTAGCTCAGGATTGAATTCGACTCGGCTACCCCAGAAGATAGCAGCATCCAAAATAATCTCTGCGCCGCGCTGTTGCATCCACTCATCATCACCAGTAGCTTGCCAGTAGTTCCAAGCAGCGTAGGGAATATCTGCATTAATATGAATTTCCCGATCGCGGCACCAAATCCGCACGTCTTCACCATAAAAATCATTTCCGAGTGCCCAACGTGGTGTTACTTCATCTCCGGTATCAGCACTTTCCCAAGCATACATTGCCCCTTTATAGCCGTAATGGATAGCCTTGCGTCTAGCTCCTGGTAAAGTGTGCCAACGGTAACTGAGTAAATTTCGGGCGATCGCTGGTTGGGTAAACAGAAAAAAGGGCAGCATAAAAATTTCTGTATCCCAAAAGATATGACCGCGATAGCCAAACCCAGAAAGAGTTTTAGCTGGAATGCTCACCTTATCATCATGGCGTGACCCAGCAATCAGTAGCTGGAATAGATTGTAGCGAACAGCAAAAGCAGCTGTACTATCCCCTTCAATGAGGATATCGCTTTGCTGCCACACCTCATCCCATGCCTGCTCATTGGCTTTTAGTAGTGTTGCGTAGTCTGGCAGGTGCGCGAGTTTTTCTGTAGCTGCTGAAACTGGTGTCTCAGTCTCCCGCGAGGTAAAAACTGTCACAATTTTTTCTACCGTTACGGTCTGTTTTGATTTAGCCTGGTAGTTCATGCTCAAGGTTGGATAACCAGGTGCGGTACTGACTTGCAAAGATGCTTCAGTGCCTGAGATTCTCATAGTTGCGCCCATACCGAGTTCAATTCGGGAGTGGCGGGTGCGGCGTTGCAACCAGATTCCTTGGTCAGTCTTGCCTTGGTCTAGTCCTTCCCAGTGATTAAAACCCTGATTTTCTGGATAGCCGTTGATACTTCCCTGAACTTCGATTACCCCATCAAAATCTACTGGCGTTAAATGGCAGCGTTGCACCAACACATGCCGATCTGCAAAACTAGCAAAGCGTTCAAAGTTAATATCTATAGTCTTTCCACTGGGAGAGCGCCAACGTAAGTAACGGGTGAGAAGTCCGTAGCGTAAATCAAGCTGGCGATCGTAGCGCAATATTTTACCTTGATCGAGACGGAAGCGTTCGCGTAGCGTCTCCGTAGGAGATTCGCCATTTACAATTACTACCAAAGGCAGCCAGTCAGGACAATTTGCCAGTTCAGTGTACACCACCGGCACATCATCGTAGACACCGTTGATAAAAGTAGCTGGCAATGCATGAGGATAACCTTCCTCAAAACTGCCTTTTGTTCCCAGGTATCCATTGCCGATTGTAAAGACAGTTTCTTTGGAGTGCAATTGATCGGGGTCAAACTGGGTTTCGATTAAGATCCAGTCTGTGTAGATAAAATTGCGAGAATGACCTTTTTTGTCCATAAATGGGGAGTGGGGAGTAGGGAGTAGGGAATGGGGAATGGGGAATTGGGAAATTTGGTGGATGAACGGAGTTCAGAGGTGGATGAACGGAGTTCAGAGGTGGATGAACGGAGTTCAAAGGTGGATGAACGGAGTTCAAAGGTGGATGAACGGAGTTCAGAGGTGGATGAACGGAGTTCTGAGGTGGATGAACGGAGTTCAAAGGTGGATGAACGGAGTTCAGAGGTGGATGAACGGAGTTCTGAGGTGATAAATCAGTCTCTAATTCTCCTTGTCCCCTTGTCCCCTCATCCCCCACTCCCCACTCCCCACTCCCTCATCCCCCACTCCCCACTCCCCACTCCCTCATCCCCCCTTATGTCTCTCCAAAATCTTTTCCGCTCTAGGTTTATAAATCAGATGAAATAAGGCTTCCATATAGCGATCTCTGGCTTCATTATTTTCTGGAGCAACAAAATTCCAAAAACTAAATATTTTAGCAAGCTGTAGTAATTTATTACTATGTAAATGCCAATTGTATCTATTATGAATTCGCTGACTCATCCATTCTGAGACTTCCTGCCAATAATCATCTTGACTATTGCATTGTTCAATAAAGCCTAAAATTTTATTTGCTGTACCTTCTAAGTCTGTAGGATTAAGATTAAATTCATTCTGTTGGTTTTCGATAATTTCTAAAGAACCGCCAAATTGAGTAGCAAAAGTTGGCAAGCCGGAAATCATCGCTTCCAAAATAGACCTACCGAAAGATTCAAAGCGGGCAAAGTGGACATAAATTCCCTGAGAATCTGCAACTACTCGGTAGGCTTCGCCGATGTTGCTGCTAGGGATACGCATCCCCATCCAGCGAATTTTGCCATTGAGATGATATTGCTCAATAATGTCGTGGAGTTTTTGAATTTCTTCTGCTTCTTCTGGGTTTGTAGCTTCATCTGGATGCAGTTTACTACTTAAAAGGATTAGGTTACAGCGCTCTTGCAACGCCTGACTTTGACCAAAACATTCAGCTAAACCAGTGAGATTTCTGATTGAAGTGATGGGAGCAACGGCAAATATTGGTCGCTTGTTAATATTATCTAAATGACCAAAGATTTGGGGACCTTCGCGGGTGAAGAGGAGGTCGTGAATTTGTCTGCCAAGTTTAATATCTCGATTTTCTTTTTGGCTATAAGGAAAGAAAATCTTTTCATCTACTCCCGGCGGCACTAAATTGAATTTAGGACTAAATAAATCAATGCCATCAACCACATGATAAAGCTGCGGCATCGTAAAGTATTTGTACGATTCGTATTGACCTATGGTGTCAGGTGTGCCGACAATTTCTTGATATGATGATGTGATGATAAACTCAGCTGCATTCATACTAATCAAATCGGCGGTAAATTGTACCGAGAAGTGATATTGGTCTTCTAAATCTTGCCAATATAAATTACTAAATAGATGTTTAGGTTTTTCCAATGAATGGGCAATGTTGCACTGGGTAACTTTCATCCGGCGTGATAAAAGAAAAGCTACTAAGTTACCGTCGCTGTAGTTACCAATAAGAAGATGAGGTTTACCTTGGAATTGAGTTAGTAATTCTTTTTCTGCATCTAGAGCAAAGTTTTCTAAATAAGGCCAAATCTCAAATTTAGAAATCCAATTGTTAGTAATTTCCGGATTGAATTCACCAAAAGGAACGCGCAATATCCAAGCATTTTCAGTATCTTGGACTTTTTCTAAGGGCAGGTTGCAAAATGTCCCTTCGCAGTTAGGGATTAGCCGGGTGAGAATAATTACATGGGGTTTCATACCTAGCACATCCAGACCAGCGAGTTTAATTTGTTCACGCAGTTCGTTTTCTAAGCTGCGAGCTTGTTCAAGGACGTAGATAACTTGACTGAGTGTTTCATCTCTTCCTAAGACATCTTCCTGTCCCACCCAGCCGTGGATGGAAATGAGGACGACGCGAAAAATGGCGGGAACGC
The DNA here is from genome assembly GCF_003113895.1 of Nostoc commune NIES-4072. Lineage (NCBI taxonomy): Bacteria > Bacillati > Cyanobacteriota > Cyanophyceae > Nostocales > Nostocaceae > Nostoc > Nostoc commune. The sequence continues at coordinate 72,739 of NZ_BDUD01000001.1, forward strand.
GGGCTACAAATGTTTCTAAGATGCCAGGTTCTGGGGAGTAAATGAGTCGGTCTAAGAGTTCAAGTGTTTCGGAGACTCGCGCCGCAGTGTTACCCCAACCCGGCTCAAAGCCGAGTTGTTGGAGATCGAAGCGGAATTTTTCATAAGGTTCATCAGGCTCAAGCTCATTCAGTAATTTCAGTGCTAGTTTAATTTGTTTGGCTAAATGAATACCTGAAGGAATGCGATCGCTCAACAACAGCCGAATTCCATCATGTTGTAACCCCTGCAATGCTTGAAATAACATTTCCACCCAATATTGGGGGTCAGTCAACAATTGATTGCACAGGTAACGGTTGAGGAAGGCTAAACCTTGACCAATATTTCTGGGGTCGTCAATTCTTGGGGAACTTTCGTAAAACGGGTGGAGGTCGATTTCTAGGATGTGAGGTTGGTAGCGGTTGACTAGGCGATCTCTTACATCTAGCAGCGTTTGAGGCGTCATCTGCTCGAAACTATTCAAATCGGCTGTCAGTTTCCAAACTTCCTGACTAGCAATTCTGGGACGAACCACGAACCAGGTACTTTCTTCTTCAAGAATTATTTCGTGGGTGTACTGTATCAGTTTGCCAACAGAAGAAGAGTGGTAAAAATAGGCTGGCTTTTGGGATTGATCACAGTAATCGGCAAAAGCTTGTAAAATTTCATTTCTCAGGAAGTAATGCTTACCTGAAGCACTCAACGTATAAATCAACTGATGCAGAGCAGTTTTTTCATCACCGTTGAAGACAGCTTGAACTAGTTCATACATGATGACGAATCCCAGAACTTTAGCTAGGTCACGACCTCAATTTTTATCTCCAGTCTATCGGTTTTCTGAGGTACATTCCCCGCTTAATGGTACATATACATGGAAATCACCCGCGTCTAGCTCTGGGATGAAACGCTGCGAGGACTTCAAATCTGTGGGATGAGGGAGTCATAAAAGAGGAAAGGGGGCAGGGAGCAGGGGGGGAACCGGATAAATAAACTCGTTGAAAGTTTAGATGCATTATTTCTTGAGTCACTTTTCACGACGCTTGATAGCGCTACGCTATCGAAATAAATATTTAATATTAAACATAAATAAATTGATTTACTTTGAAACCCTTCATTGCTAGGAAATTACAGCATCTGCTTTAAAAAACTTACTCAAACCTACTTAACCTTAATTAAATAGACTTAATGTTTTCTTCCTGCTTCAACCAAGGTAGTCGGCTACTTCTTGTCCACAGGCGTTAAGTTTGGGTCAAGCCAACCCTACTTTGCTTAAAGGTGCATCCCTCAAATTAATTGAGGCGTTCTCATCACGATCTTGAATATTGCCGCATCCACCACATCTATAAACACGCTCACTCAGTCCCATCGGTTGAATGTGGTGGCACTTGGAACACATCTTCGAGGACGGATACCATCTATCAACCAACTCAACCCTAGTCGCGTAAAAAGGTTGCTTGTAAGTCAACTGTCTACGAATTTCGTAAAAACAGTTATTACTCACAGCGCTGGCTAGTTTATGGTTAGCAATCATGCCTGATACATTCAGATCCTCGATCCTAATGACAGCAGCTTTACGACTTATGTCAGTGGTCATTTTTTGAGTGGCATCTTGCCGAATGTTGGCAACATGAGCGTGTTGTGTTGCCAGTCGGACATAATATCGTTTCGCTTTATTTGATGCTTTGATTTTCAGCTTCTTATTGCCAAGGACTTTATTACGATTTCGCCACTGCAATTTCCCAAGCTTGATTTTCGCCTTTTTGGTAGTGACAGGCATATCGTAAAAAGTACCGTCAGAACAAGTTGCTAAGACTTTCACTCCTAAGTCAACACCAATCTTTTTAATTGGGTGAATTATTGGTGGAATCTTCTCGGCATCCAACACAAACGCAACGAACCATCTATCTGCGGTTCTAGAAACAGTAAATGTCTGGGAACTACAGATAAAATCAATTCGTTCTTTTAATCTAAGTTCCTTTAGTCCGGGTAACTTTATAATCTTTCCAGCATTTATTACAACTCGGTTAGTAAATGGCAGTGCTGGTTTACCTTTTTCGAGATATATGCCAGCAGTTTTGTAAACACTAAAGGAGTCACCTTTTTTCTTGGACTTCTTCTTTGGGAAATCTCCTAACCCTTTACGCCACTTCGAAAAAGCATCCTTCAAGTCAATAAATGCTGACTGATACACTGTGGACGGATACTCTCTCATCCACGCATATTCAGGCTTTTGCATTGTAACTTGAGTTAGAACTTTCTTGATAGCATCAATGCGTTTGGAGTCAGAAGCTTTTACGTCTTCAAAACTCCAAGATGCAGTTAGCAGTTCTAATCCATAGTTGTAAACAAACCGCTTAAAGCCAGCATTGCCACGCATCAAGGAGGTTTCAACCTTATTTAGTTTTAATTCTCGCTTGATAGCAAACATAGCTAAACTTTTGCAAACTTATTTACTTAAATAAGTATATCCTACTTTGAACAAGGATCGACACCTTGAGCAATTAACTTTACTTTTTGCTTATATTTGCGTAATCCGTATAAACGACTGGAAAAGCAATGCACGATTGACAACAAATCTTGAACCAGTTCTTCATGGGGCGATAATGCTTCACTCTCTCCCTGCCGCCCTGCCTCTTCGTTGATAGCTATATTAAGCCTAATGTAATAATTTTTTGCAGTGCTTTTTCAAATGTTACGCCCTGCTTGATGCAGATATATAACAATGCGATCGCGGCTGAACGAATTGAGTTATCGCAATGGATCAGAATCGGTTTGGGTAATTCAGTAATAGTCTGATATATCTGGAGCGTACTTTGATGATTCAGGTCTTCAGGTTTAGTTGGGAAGTTAAGGTAGTACAATCCTAAAAGCTCTGTCTTCTCCTGTTCATTAGCCAGCAAGTCTGTTTCGTCGGACAAACGTAGGTTTATTACAGACTTATAACCCTCTTCAGCAATTTGTTTTAGCTGATCTAGTGTAATTTGTCCAGCGATCGCTAACTCACCATTAATTTTTCTAACAATATTCATCAGCCGGATTAACCCCATATTGCCGACATTGCCCCAACCCTAAATTTAGCAAAGCAATTTGAGGAACTTGTGAGGGAGTAGTCATTAGTCATTAGTCATTTGTCATTGGTCATTGGGCATTGGGCATTGGGCATGGGAAAGAGGACTTGGGGACTCTGGAGAATTGGGGACAAGGGGAAACACTTGTTGCAAGTTCTCATTTAAGTCCCCTTGTCCCCTTGTCCCCTTGTCTCCCCTGCTTCCCCTACCCCCTACTCCTAACTCTGCACTGCCTCTAAATAGGTGGTGTAAAGTTTGCAATAATTCTTTGGCTGTATAGGGTTTTGATAAAACTGCTTGCACGCTAACATTAGCCGCTTGAGCAAAGACTTCCATTGAATTCAAACCGCTACAGACAATAATTTGAACCTGCTTGTTCATTTTTTGTAAGGTGCGAATAGCGGTGATTCCGTCCATCTCCGGCATCACTATATCCATCAATACGGCATTGATTTGATACTTGTACTCGGCATAGAGTGCGATCGCCTCTATGCCATTATTGGCAGCTAATATCTTATATTTGTGCTTTTCTAAGATGATTGTGGTAATCTCCCGAATTTGGGCTTCATCATCTACAACTAAAATCAGTTCTCCCTCTCCTGAGAGGAAATCTATCTCTTCTATGCTGAACGCTTGAGTTGCTTCCATTGCTGGTAAAAACAGGTCAAATTTGCTGCCTCTACCAATACTGCTAGACACTTTGATAAAACCATCATGGTTTCTAATAATGCCAAGCACTGTTGAAAGCCCAAGTCCCGTACCTGCATTGACATCTTTTGTGGTGAAAAACGGCTCAAAAATTCTATCTAATATGTCTGGGGGTATCCCAATTCCGTTATCGGCAACGCTAATCAGAATATAATGCCCAACTTTAGCATCGAGATTCATTCTGGTGTAAGCTTCATCAATAAACTTATTTTCCGCAGAAATTTTGATATTGCCGCCATTTGGTAAAGCATCGCGGGCATTTACTACCAAATTCATCAGTACTTGATGCAGTTGTGTTGCTTCCCCTGTGACAGCCCAAATGTCTTCTGAGATAACCGTGGAAAATTCAATAGATTTGGGAAATGTCTGTTTAGCAATTTGGATAATTTCTGAAATCAGAGACTCGACTTGAATAATTGTCCGCTCTCCTTTATATCCTCGCGCAAAGGACAAAATTTGCTTCACTAAAGCTGCTCCGCGTTTGGCGTTGATTTCTACAAGTGCCAGCATTTGTCCAGACTGCTCCTCGTCTTGTAAAAATGTTCCCTGTAGTAATTGAGCCGCAGCCAAAATTGGTGTCAATATATTGTTCAAGTCGTGGGCAATACCACCTGCAAGAGTACCAAGGCTTTCCAATCGCTGGGTGCGAAAAAACTGCTCTTCGAGTTGTTTCTTTTCGGTGATGTCAGTGTCAACAGTAAGGATAGATTTGAGTTCTCCCTCAGAATCACGCATCAATGTCCAACGGCTTTCCACAATAATTTCCTTACCGGATTTCGTAACTTTATGTAACTCACCTTGCCACGAGCCACTCTCAATTACGCTTTTTAGCGATACTTCTAGTTGCTGCTGAGTTCTTGCTGAGTAAAAAATCTCCCGGAGGTCTTTTCCCATAACCTCTGGAGAAAGCCAACCATACATCCGCTCTGCACCTTTATTCCAGAATAAAATTTGAAACTGGAAATCTCTAACTAATATGGCATCGGTGGCTATATCAAGTAGAGCCGCTTGTTGGGAGATTTTTTGTTCTGCCAGTTTGCGCTCAGTGACATCCCTATTTGTGCCGATTATTCTGATCGGCTGACCGATTTCGTTATAGTAGACCTGACCTTTGCAGTTTAACCAGTGTAGGCTGCCGTCGGGCCAGACAATTCGATATTCTATAAATCCTTTTCCTTCCTCAATCATCCGGGCTATACTCGCAACCACAGATTCGCGGTCTTCTGGATGGATTAAATTGAGATAGTCTTCAAAGATTGGACACAAGGTGTTGCTCGGCAGACCATAAAGTGGCCCCATATTGGCAGACCAAATAGTAGTATTGGTAATCATGTTGCGATCCCATATTCCCATTTGCGCTGCTTCGGTAGCTAAACTCAATCGCGCTTCACTTTCTTGCAGTGACTCTTCGGCTAGTTTTCGTTCGGTAATATCTTCGGCAATACCGCCATAATACTGAACTTTTCCTTGGTCATCATAGACAGTAAAGCTCCGATCCCAGATCCAGCGCATTGATCCATCAGGTCGCAAAATTCGATATTCTATTGAAGCGGATTCACCATTAAGCTGTTGTTTTGCTGCTTTGGTTGTTCGCTCGCGATCGTCTGGATGAATGGTGTCTATCCAGGACTCAGGATGCTCCAATAGATATTGGCAAGAGCGACCCCAAATTTTTTCATAAGCCGGACTAACATACAAGGTTCGGAATGAATCTGTACTAGCAATCCAAATGACTGCCTGGATATTTTCGGCAATAGTGCGAAATTTCTCCTCACTCTGGCGCAATGAATCTTCGGACAGTTTGCGCTCGGTGATATCTTCGGCAATGCAACCATAGTACTCAACTTCTCCTTGGTCATCATAGACAGCAAAACCGCGATTCCAAATCCAGCGCACCGAGTTATCAGGCCGTAAAATTCGATATTCTACTGAACTAGATTTAGCACTAAGTAGTTGCTCTACTGATTTGGTAGCACGATCGCGATCGTCTGGATGAATTGCCTCTAGCCAAGAGTCTGGCTGGTCGTAAAGACTTTGGCAAGAGCGGCCCCAAATTCTCTCATAAGCAGGACTAATGTACAAAGGGTGGAATGAATTTGGGCTAGCAATACTAATGATGGCGTGGGTGTGTTCGACAAAATTGCGAAATTTTTCTTCGCTTTGGCGCAGTGCTGCTTCTGCAAGTTGGCGTTCATGTAGCGCCGCTTGCTGTTCGGTAATATCTCTGCCTACCCCTTGGATTTCAACAACCTCTCCTTTGTCATTACGAATTGCGATCGCATTCCATTGAAACCAGCGAATACCATTAACTGTAAATGCACGTCGCTCACGATTAGTCAAGGGATGGGCTGAAGATCCTAAAGCCGCTATATCTTCCATCGCTTCAGGTAAGTCATCTGGATGAAGAAACTGGAAAAATGACTGACCACGAAACTCATCTTCTTTCCAACCGAAGGTTTGACAAGCAACCGCATTGGCAAAGGTAATCTGAAAGTGCAAATCAATGCGGATAATTATGTCAATTTGGCTTTCCACGAGTTGGCGATAGAGGTTTTCGTTCTGTTGTAATGCAACTTCTGCGCGTTGGCGGTCAATAATTTCTTGTTGCAACAGGAAGTTGGACATCACAAGTTCTGCTGTCCGTTCTGCCACTCGTTGTTCTAACTCTTCGTTTGCTTGGCGCAGTGATTCTTTTGCCTGTTGGCGTTCGCTAATATCGCAGAGTAACCATCGCCAACCAACTTGCTTACCCTCAAAATCGTACATAGCAGCCGCTCTAATGCTAGCCGGAAAAGCTTTACCCCTCCGTGGTTTTAGATAAGCTTCCCACTCTTGTTCTTGCTGCGAATTATTCAGTCGAGTGGTAAAAGTCTGGCGGTCTTGGTGAGGAATAAATAAAATTAATGGTTTATTTACTAAATATTTTTGGCGGACAGCCAGCAAGATTGCTGCTGCTCGGTTAGCCTCTTGGATAATACCTGCTGTATCAGTTACCAAGTAACCATCTGGAGCAAACTCAAATAAATCCTGGTAACGCTGGCGCTCTAATTCTACTAGCTCACGGGCAATGGACAACTCTTGATTTTGTTCGCGCAATTCTTCTTGTGCAACCTGGAGTTCTTCGAGGGCTAGCTGAAGTTCCTGATTAATTTGCATAATTTCAGCCGATTGTGCCTCAACCCATAGTTTTAAATTATTTTGAGTTTGGCAACGGACTTGCTCTATCTCTGTGTACTGATTAACCTGCCTGAATTCATCTTTAGGTTTTTGTAGATATTGCTGCAACCCTTCAATGACCCCAACCATTTTTACCAGGTCAAAGGCTTGTAATAAGCTAGTCTCAGTAATGATTCCTTGTAATTGTCCGCGATCGTCCAATACGGGCAAATAATGAGTTTGATGCTGACGCAATAACGATAAGGCAATGAAAATATCCTGAGAATCTGATTGTCTAAGGGTAACTACTGGCTGCGTCATCACTTGTGCGATCGTCACCGTAGATAAATCCATTCCAGAAGCTATAAGTCTAACTACATCTTTTTCAGTAAAAATGCCTAATAAATTTAATCCCTCCAGAACCAAGACACAACCAGTTAAAGGTTGATTTACGGGGCTGAAATCTAATAAAGAATTTAAGTTTGTAGGTGCATAATTACTACATCTTTCCTGGTTCATCAAGAAGATAGCTTCGACTACAAAACTATCTGGCTTAATCGTTAAGGGATAACGATTAATAACATTATTTAAGCTAGGTATGTTAATCAGTTGATCGTTGAATCGCATGGTTAATTTGTCAATCTTAATGATCTTTCTGATACGAAAACGAATTAGCAAAAGCTAGCGCCAGGCAGAATAAGCAAATTATTGAAAATCAAGAATTATTATTGCTGCAATCAACTATCAAGCAATTACATTGATAGATACGCTTTGTAAAAATTAGAAAATTTAATATAGGGAACAAATGCAAGTTACTAACGAAAGCAGGAAGTAGATATAATTTTAGCGTTGTCAGACTCATTCTATTATCAAATTAGAGATAGGATATCATCTATATGAAGAGATTGCCTTAATTGATGGTATTGGTAGTTTTGTTAGTGGGAAATCCTTGAAATTAATTGATGAGTGTAAATATTAAATCCAAGTTCCGAACGTTACCAGAAAGGTTGTGATTTCGGCTGTTTTGTTGAAGAACGCAGTTCTTACCAAAGCAGCAAATCATCAAAGCGTCAAAACGATGTTCTGTAAAAGTATCACCCGCCCCTTGCACCTCTTTGTTAGGAGAAGCGTCTCGCACAGAAGCGCAGCGCAAGCGCGATAGGCAGGTAGTAGACTTGCCATGTCGTGAGCGTACCCGAACGGGAGTAGGGAATCAGCTCTTTCGAGTTGAGGGCGAGTTTTTTCAAGAATCAAAGACGAGTCCTATAGCTTTGATGCTATTACTTAAGAAATATGTATAAATTATACGAGATTATTAAATATTTCAAATTTCCTCACAAGTTCCTCATATTTAAAGACTATAGTCAAAATATAAACACGTGGTTTTAAATACCTACGGGCTTGTCAAGTGGCTACCCCGATTTGCGATAACACTTTTATTAACAGGATTTAAGAAAATATGAATTACTGCCCTTGCTGCTCAAGTCTACTTTTAGAACATGTACGCGGTGCAGAAAGTTACTGGTTTTGTCGCCACTGCTGGCAAGAAATGCCTGTTTATAATCTGAACCAATCCAGTTCATTCACCGAGGCTGTCACGGCAAAAATACCTAGAAAGCCTCAACCAGAAAAACGTAGAAATACTACTGTTTACGCAAGCCAATGGCAATCTATCACGGAATGGATAGGGGTACAAGAATTGTCTGCCTAATCCTAAGTAACTGAGATTGGTTTAGTATAATTTTTTCTTGATTCCACCAATCAATCGTTATAAAATGCAGGCTGTGGCTCTTCGATGAGGTATTACCTGACACAACAATTTATCGGGGGGTTGGGGGAATCAAAAGCCAGTAGGGCAACTCTAGAAGACTTGTGTATGCCACCGTAGCTTGCTTAAAAGTAGGGGTTACAAGTCAGAAAACCGCAAGGGCGCAGTTGCTCCCCAGCCTACGCAGTTTAAGGTTTTTGGCGCTAACCCAAGCGTATTAATTTATAAATAACCTCTAATAATCTCTTGTTTATAACCCCTAAGTTAATTCGAGGGTTTTTAATGAAAAATGAATTTCTAATTTTAATTTTATTGAAATGCTGCTAATAAGGTTCAGCTTCTAAATGCAGCCTCAATCGTCTTCCCAAGATTCCTGGTTCAGGAGATCGATAATTCTATCTCTGAGTAAAAATTCGTTTTTTTCTAACTCAAGTTCAAAATTAACCCAGTCACAAGGAGGAATATATTTACAAAGGGTATAAATTGACTGCTGACGGTTAATAAGTCTCTTTTTAACAAGTTGCAGTGCTTCTTGCTTGATAAGCTCGATGTCATATTTTACCGTAGTATTCATAGCTCGTTCCTTTGTTTTCAATCAAGGAATTAAAAATAACAACAATATAGGATTACTATTTGATTTGGAAAAAGTTAGGTATTGTAGGGTGCGTTAAGATGGAATTCGTAATGCACCATTCGTAAGGATTTGATGCCGTACTCTCGCAGCTACATATCCTACCTATCTTTTGAAAAATCAAATAATAGTCGTATAGTTGCTTTGACTCTACCTTAAACTTATCAAATAAAACCGACGAGAGTTATGAAGAATCAAGACGTTAACCTTTGCTGTAAGTAAGATATATCATTAAGATACTCTTTAAGTTACTAAGTATACCCCCTCTCTAGAGAGATTCTTGCAGAATAATAAGGCTGGCATAACAAGCTGTAAACACCACGATAGGATGTATAGGAATCCGGTTTGATTTCTGAAAATATACGTAGGATGTGTTAGCACGGAGAGTACGGCATCAAACTCGTGTTCATAGTGCGTTACGAACTCCGTTCTAACACACTCTACAATACTTAATTTCGTTCAAAAATCAAATAGTAATCCTATAGATGCTCTCTATCTAGGCGACTCGCTAAAAGGTAGGCTAGGGTAAAGAACATTCTCTAAAAAACTTATACTATGCATTTGAATCTTGATAAAGTTCGGCAATATTTTCCCGCCCTAGCTGGTGAATGGACTTTTTTTGATAATGCTGGCGGGTCACAAACCCTGAAAAAAGTAGTAGATAGAATTAGCGAATTCCTTCTGAGTTCTGATGTCCAGTTGGGAGCTTCTTATGCAGTTTCTCAACTTGCAGGAGAACGATTGGCTTTAGCAACTAGGGGAATGGCTACTTTGATTAATACCAATTCTTATAAAGAAGTGGTTATGGGGCCATCTACCACAATGATGTTGAAAGTCCTTTCTATTTGTCTTGGTCAAACCTTTACACCTGGTGATGAAATTATTGTTACTAATTGTGACCATGAGGCCAATATTGGTGCTTGGGTGGCTCTGGAAAAACAAGGAATGAAGGTTAAAGTGTGGCAAATTCGCCCAGATAGCTTGGAACTTCATTTAGCAGATTTAGAACCATTGATGAGTCAGCGTACAAAACTAGTAGCTTTGACTCATGCTTCTAATGTTCTGGGAACCATCAATCCTATCAAAGAAATTGCTGCATTTGTTCACGATCGCAACGCGATGATTTGTGTGGATGGTGTAGCTTATGCACCCCACAGGTTAGTTGATGTCCAAGATTTGGATGTTGATTTCTATACTTTGAGTTTTTATAAAGTCTATGGGCCACATCATGCTTTACTTTATGGCAAAGAAGAACATTTATTAAGATTACCTGGTCTTAACCATTATTTTATTGACCAGACAGATATACCTTATAAATTTCAGTTAGGGAATGTCAACTTTGAATTAAGTTATGGAATGTTGGGTTTATGCGATTATCTAAGTGAATTAGCACAACTCCACTACGGCGATCAAACTGCACCTGATTTGAGAAATCAAATGGTGCAGGCGTTTGATTTAATTAGCATACATGAAGAACATATTAGCGATCGCCTCTTAAATTACCTCAACAGCAAGTCTAATGTGCGAGTGATTGGTCAATCAAAAGCTGACCGTAAATTCCGTGTGCCAACTATATCTTTTGTGGTAGATGGAATGAATAGCTCAACCATTCCGGTAAAAATTGACCAACATTATATTGGGATTCGCTACGGAGACTTTTATGCTAAACGGCTGATTGATTACCTGGGGTTAGCGTCCCAAGGTGGAATAGTGCGGGTGAGTATGGTGCATTACAACACTCTTGATGAAGTTAACAGTTTGATTGAGGCTTTTGAGCAGGTATTTTAAAATTGGGGATTGGGGATTGGGGATTGGGGATTGGGGATTGGGGATTGGGGATTGGGGATTGGGGATTGGGCATTGGGCATTGGGCATTGGAAAGAGGACTTGGGGACTCTTGAGAATTGGGGACAAGGGGAAACACTTGTTGCAAGTTCTGATTTAAGTCCCCTTGTCCCCTTGTCTCCCCTGCTCCCCGATCTCCCCCATCTTCCCCATCTCCCTACTCCCGCTTACCCATTACTCAGCTGCAAAACTTGCACCTCTTCTTGTGGGTAAATTAATGTTTTACCCACTGGGATAACAGCTAAAGCATTGGTTTGAGCTAAATTAATTAAATTGCCAGAACTTTGACTACCATCAGCTTGATGAAATTCGTAAACTCCATCAATTAAATGCAATTTACCCCAAAGGTAAGTTTCGCGTTTGCCATTTGAGCGCAACTCATGATGCGATCGCACTTTTAAAAACACTGGTTCCCAACCTTCAGTAATTCCTGAAAGTTTCTTGATTGCTGGTAGCACAAACCGCCAAAATGTCACCAACGCAGCAGCAGGGTTTCCTGGTAAACCAAAGTAGAGTGGGGAGTGGGGAGTGGGGAGTGGGGGAGATGAGGGAGTGGGGAGTGGGGAGTGGGGAGTGGGGAAAGTGGCGACGGTGAGGGGTTTTCCTGGCCTCATTTCCACAGAGCGAATGTAGATTTTTGCTTTTAGTGACTCTAGAATTTTATCAATATAGTCATAATCTCCTACTGAGACGCCACCAGAAGAGAGAACTATATCAGCGATCGCAACGGCGTGGGCAATAACTTTCTCCAAAGCAATTGGATCATCTTTGACTATGCCTAAAAGTATTGGTTCTGCGCCACTTTGTTTCACCAAAGCTGCTAGCGCATACTGATTAGAATCCACAATTTGCCCTGGTTGCAACGGTTGATCAACTGTCATCAACTCATCACCAGTAGAAAAAATTGCCACACACGGACGGCGGTAAACACTTAATTGTGAACATTGTGCTGCTGCCAATACGGCAATTTCTGGAGCATTTAGCTTAATTCCTGCTGGTAGTAATTGTGTTCCAGATTGATAAAAAGATGCTTTGTGTCTGACAAATTCTTGCGGTTTTGGCGCATCCAGAATAAATACACGATTTTCCTCGCGGCGTGTCTTTTCTTGCATGACTACAGTATCCGCACCTGCTGGGATCACCGCGCCTGTGAAAATCCGCGCGGCTTGTCCTGGTTGAATTGTAGACTTCGGTTGATACCCAGCCGGAATATCTTCAACAATTTCTAAAACGGCTGGGTTTACGCTGCTATGCTGTACATCTTCGTAGCGAACTGCGTAGCCATCCATTGCCGAATTATCCCAATGGGGAAAATCTAGCGGACTGGTGACAGGCACTGCCAAAATCCGACTATCTGCTACTAATAAATCGACAACTTCTGTATCACGCTGATGATCCAACGGTTGTACTAAATTTAAAATAATTGCTTGTGCATCGCTGACTGATACCATAGCGATCGCCTCCGACTTTTTTATCCCTTTGACCAATTTTAGATTTTAAATAATGGAATTGAATTTCTGCTTGAGGTTAAATCCCAATGCCTCTCTGCACTGCCTTCATCAATTAAACTGGTTCAGAAAATCGCTCATCTAGACGGCGAAACAAATACAGCCAAAGCGGTAGAGAACTATTAATCGCAATTAGGCGTATTAAATGACCAGTTGTGACAATCTCAACATTATGATTCAATGCCAGGGAAACTAAGATCATTTCTGCTGATCCTCCTGGTGCTGTGACTAAAAGACAGGTTAACCAGTCCCAAGAGGTTAATTGCATCGCAAGTATAGCAGCGATCGCTCCCGCTATTAGGGTCATTCCCACAGACATTAAGGCATAAACGACAGTCCGCTTTCTAAAGTTGGGTTTGTCTCCCCAATACTCACCAATAGTAATTCCCAGGAGCATTTGACCCAATAAGTTAATTATTGGCGGCGGATTAAAGCTAATATCACCTACAAAAGGTAGCCAATGTAGCAAAGGATTAAACCCGATACCAATTAATAATGCACCAAAGAAATCGCCAGCCGGAATTTTAAATAATATAGCTGGATAAACTACTAATCCAGTAATTACCAGTACTAACAAGAGTAATTCTAGTTGCGATGGATCGAAATTGAGCCAAGCAGCATTGATTGGGAGTGTTTGCGCATAGTAATTACCAGTTGATGTCTTAGCGATGAAAGGAATTAGAATAACTACTGAGGTGACGCGAATCGCCTGAACTAAGGCAACCAAGCTCACATTTTTATTGTAATCGGCGGCGATCGCTGCCATAATTCCAACACCACCAGGAACTGTAGCCAGCATTGCTGTTAATAAGTTGGTTTTGCTAAGGCGGGAGTAAATATAACCAATACAGCTTCCACTCAGCAGCAAAAACAAGGTAAGCAAAAGAAATATGGGAATACCAGAAGCAACACTAGCTAGATTCCCGTGAGCATTGGAAGCACCAACAGTTAAGCCTACAAGTGCCATTCCCACCTTTCTTGCAGTACGGTTAGGTTGGGGAGAATATTGATAAAAAATTCGACACCCTTGAAGAACCAATGTACCAGCAGCAATCCCGCCAAATATCCAGGCAATTCTACCAATTTGGAACTTTGCCAGGAGTAAACCCAGAGGTAATGCCAGAAGCATTTCCAAGACAAGGACAATTAATTGCTTTGTAAATAGCTGTTGTTTGCTAGCAACGGGATTTTCATGAGTGTGTTCTTCCAGGTTGGGAGCAACACTTAGGCTTTGATTCATCTATGATGGGCTTTTTTATTAATTTAACTTATGTACTTAAGCTAGGGCGATCGCATAAAACAACTAGTACAGCGCGGCGTAAATAAACCACCCATTCCAAATCAATAAAACTCTTACGCTGTATTCATTTTGACTTTTGACTTTTGACTTTTGCGTTCTGTCTTGCAGTACTAGGTCTAAATTTACCGCGTGTTGCCTGCAAACAAAAATGCCTATAGAGAGAGGATAGGGGCACAACGATCGTTGTACCCCTACAAATAATTTATATTCCTTTCTATGATTCAGCCGTTTAATCTTCGTCAAGGGCTGGGAAAGCTTCTTCAAGCTGCCACAACCTATCTTTATTTTCAACAAACCAGATACGAGTTTCTGGAGTTAATTTACTCCAAATGGCTTCAACAGGGATGTGAGGAGATGCATATTGGTACTGCTGACCAAGTGATTTGAGATTGTCAGCCACATCACGGGGAATTCCGAATTGTTCCCAGTCAACTGTGATGTTTCTTCCCGAAACTCCGGCTGTGGGGTCGAAAATCAATTGTGCTGATCTGATTAAATCAGCAAAGTGTTTCGGTTTTAGTTTGGTGATCTCCTGAATTTGGAGTGATTCGTTATGCTCTTGAGACATTATCGCCGCAGTGGTAAAGATTAGTGGTGTTTGAACTTACTGCCAGAGATTTTGATCCCAATATTTTTACTTTAGCGCAAAGCCACGAACTTGAGCATAACGCAAATAAGATTGGATATTTACTCGTGAGGGTTGTCATTAGTCATTAGTCATTAGTCATTTGTATTTCAAACGACAATATTAACGATTGCAATGTACAATTCTTTTCGCGCATCAGCTTACGAACTTTGACCAGTCCCGATTTTAGTGACCAAAAAGAAAAAAGTACAGAGCAACTAAATTTATTTATGGGATTCTTATTTTTGACTTTTGACTTTTGACTTTTGACTTCCCTGTTCGCGCAGCGTCCCGTAGGAAAGGGGCTGACGAGTGTAGGAACGCTCAAAGTGAGTTTTGAGTGTTTGAGTCATAGCGGATATTACAACTGCTGCAATAGAAAGCGATATTGCTGCAATTCTAATTGTAGAATCATCTGCAAGTATCGCTACAGCAGCTAGAGCGATCGCTACCCCTATACAACTTTGCTTAACCCTATTTGTAACTTGATAAGCTCGATTGCAGGAATGACAAATAAGTGTATGGCGCGAGAATCTGTCTAACAAAATTGGCTTTGGATTCAACTCCCCATTTTCAACATTTTTCGATGTAGAATAGCCTTGATAAAAAGGTAAAGATGACCCAAATTTATCTAGCCACTTGCGGTACTCAACTACTAATGTGTCAGATGTTTTTAAAGGCAAGTATAGTTCTTTAAGACTTGTTTTTAAGCGCTCAATTTCTGACTGTTGTCCCGCAATGAGAGGTAAATCCTGCTCTAATATTTTGTTGGTATTTAAGTGATCTAGCCAGCGTGGTCTTAGCTTGACTCCCCAAGTCATGAAATTACGATAACCTCTAGCTAAAAGACGGCATCGCCCTTTACCTAAAGGAATCGAATATAAAGCTAGTCCAAATGTCCAGCCTCGGTCTTCAATATAAGCATTGTTCAGCACAAGACTTGGAGCAACAAAATCAATATATTTCCAAGCTTCATTTGATTTATTAATTCCTCGCCACCTACCTCGAATACCTTGAGCCGAACTCTCTAGGACTTCTATTTCTAGCGGTTGGGCATTTTTGCGATTACTACCTCCCCTAGTGCCATGATGACTAATAGCAACATGAGCCGGATCGGTAACGTTCTCTATTAGATATGTTTGGTCATAAGGCAGATCCAATATAAAGTCTGCACACACAAATCCTGGCTTATCTAAATCTGGCAAAATTGGGATATTTTCATCAACAGCAGTTTCTTTTTCACCAGCCCACACCCAAATCATGCCTTGACGTTCCACAACCTTAAAGGATTGCACGCAAGCATTGGCTGGAATTTTTGCATCTGCTGGTAATTGGGGAATGTGCAGACATTGACCATCACTGCCAAACTGCCAACCGTGATATAAACACTCAATTTTGCCGTCAATAATTTGTCCATCAGAAAGTTTGGCTGTACGGTGAGGACAACGATCTGTTAAACAGATAAACTGTCCATCTTTATTTTTGAATAAAACCAAAGGTTCATCGTACAAGGAAAAGCTATAAGGGCGGTTATCTGGTAAGTCTTGTACAAAGGCGACGGGATACCAGTATTGCCTCCAGTTAAATTCTTGCTTTTCCTCAAGCGTCTCAAAGGTAGAAGTTGGTGATGTTGCCTGTAGTGTCTCTGTTTCTAATGACATATTTTTCTCCAGGTTTCTATAATTTTAGACCTTTGGATAAGCAAATATTTAGTCCTAGAGATAGAACATTTCTAGGGTGAAACTTCAAAAATTAACAATAAGAAAGCAAACTGGGGTTTGAGTAAGTCAAAGCTGCTTTTGCTTACGGAAAAAACTAAAATGAGAAAGCAAACTGGAGTTTGACTAAGTAAAAGCTGCTTTGAAGTGCGGAAAATACTGAAATGAGAAAGCAAACACAGCTTTTGAGTAAGTCAAAGTTCATTTTACTTGCGGAAAACAGCAAAATGAGAAAGCAAACACAGCTTTTGAGTAAGTCAAACCTCATTTTGAGAAAGCAATTTAAGTATTTTGATAAATTAAACAGGTATTTTTATAAAGCAATAAGGCTTTTTGATAAAGTAATCGGCAAATATACTTAACGATTAAAAATCGCGCCTGTACAAATGGAGTTCTACTAAAAAACTGCTGTATGTCACTTAATTTTCAACGATTGTGCGATTTCTCTATAACCCAATACGGTTCAGTTAAGGATTATTCATGTAGGTAATTGGTCTTTGAAGACGCGATAAATCGCCGTCTCTACAAGTTTTTTGGTCTTATCTGAACTGTATTGCTCTATAACCTTCAATATAGTGATTTGTTTATAATAGAGGAATTACCTCAGTTACTCATCTTCGATTAGAACTGTAACAGCAGCGATCGCAATTAACATTTCATCATTTTTATCATTGAGTTCGGGAATCGCCCGCCCTTGAACTATCATCCCCCCAGATTCTACGGTAAGGGTTTTTTGACCAAATGGTAGTACAGCTAGTACTTCTTCTTCCCTAACTTGTTCGGGGTATGGAACTGCTACCTGAACCTCTATAATCATTTCATTGGGGTGACTTAAACCTGCAACCTCCCAAACACCAGGTAAAGCATTGTGAGCGATCGCATTTCTTACTGCCCTAGATGCTGCTACTGTTGGTTCTTGTCCATGCTGATCTATTCCCATCCCCATCTCAATAATCAACCGTTTACGTGCCATAACTACCTCTAAGAAACTTCCGACAGGAATAAAGTGCTACAAAAGAAAAAGAAACTCTACTAAGCAAATTCTGGTGGAACTATGGATGGTGAAAATCTTTTCAGTGATGGGTCAAATTCTAACCTTGCTGCATAATCATCTGTAAGTGACACTTCAAGTTCAATTATTTGCTGCTCTTTTTCATCAAAAAGCAACTGGATTTGATAATTTGTCCAGAATTGCTCACCTAGTTCATCTTCTAAATCAAAAAGCAGTTCTTCATCACCCCATATATTCGACCAAAGGACTATCTTATTAGCTCGGAAATGATTTTGACCTGATGTATCTGCAATTACAAAATATGCTTCAACATTTAAATCAAATCCCAGATCATCAACCTCTACCCCTGCTATTCTTAAGTTAACCACTATTAAGGTATCTGGATTAACGTTTACTACCTGCTCTTGGCGCTTTAATAATTCTTGAAGGACGAAATCGGGTAATAACTGGGAACTCTCCTCAAGTAAGAGTTTTTGAGTTTCTGGGGAGTAACGAGTTTTTAATTCTTGCGTGATTATATTTAAAATATCTTCACTTGCCAAATTGACAACTATCTTTTTATCTGCGAGATTAAGGAAACTTCCAAGATTCAGATCAATGTGTTTTTTAATTGGCATAGTTCTGTAAAATCCTTTTTATTTGATCAAAGAAGCTATAAATCTAGCCAAAACTTGTTAAGAATAATCAATTACTATCTTATTAATTCTAACAACATCTGCTCCAAAATATCTTCCATAATTTCCTCGTCTGCGGAGTGCATATCTGGAGGGCCAGCAAGAAATTCTTTGATAGTGATATTCTGTTCTTTAAAGTCCTTGACAAAATCCCGAATCTGAGAAATAACGTTTATTTGATTGTCTATAGTTTCTACCATAATAGCCATAGAGTCAATACCTTTCTTAGCAGCTTTACGAGAATCAGAAACCATCGTTCCTTCTGGAGTATTTTTTGCTAAACGCAGTTCCCGTTTCAAGTTTTCATATTGAGTCAGGAGAATTTGGTTTTGTTCAGAAAGAGTTCGACATTTCCGAGTTAAATCATCCTCGCTATTATTGTCAATAACTTCCCCAACTTGCTGAAGTCTCTCAATTTCTAAAAGTCTTGCCAAATCACCTTCTTGGTAGGCTTGATTGATTGATTTCATGATTTCTGTATAATATGTCTGTGTCTCGCTGTCTTTTACCTTGTCAGGGTGAAAGATTTCAGCTAATCTCAGAAATATTTCCCGAATTTTTCTCTTATCTTCTGTTCTAGCTACAGACTGAGATTCTACAGATTCTTTTGTTTGCCAATGTTCATGGCGACCTTCAGCAGTTTCGCTGGAAAAATCTGATTCGGTATCGGGATTGTCAAACAATTCCTCTAGCTCTTTATTGAATTGTTTGCGATTCGGTTTGAGACTAATGATTCCCGTCAACTGGAGGTTAAGGTAAACTGCCTCTATATTTTTGAGGGTTTGTTTACCAAACTTTCTGGTAGTGAAAATTTCATCAAATAGAGCATGAATATCTTGGTCTAACTCAGCCATTTTTTGGAAGCTGGGACTGGCTTTATGAAAGATTTCTGTTGCGAAAGTTCGCGTCTGTTCAACAAAGTTATTCAGTTCTGTCCGTTTTCTCTTAATCTGTTTGAGTAACGATTGGTGTTCTTTTTCTAAAAATTGTAAGCGGATATGTAATTGGGAAAGAGCCAGTGGAGTTTCTTTCGTTAAGTGGGATGGAGGGTTTTTTCGAGGCATAGAAGATTTATACTTTATTCTAGGTAAAACACTCTAAGGACTATTGACACCTCAATAATGATACATGAATATCTACTGAGCTTAATTTTCTTGAGACAGCTTAATACCAATTTAATGTGAAGCTGCACTAAATAAGTAACTCTCTATTCTTGGCGTTCTTGGCGTACTTGGCGGTTCGTTTAATATTCTATGCATCTTCATAGAGAATTGGTATAAGGCAGTTGTTGCTGGGGACAGGGAGCAGTGGGAGAAACGCAAAACCGAGAGGGACGGACTTGAACTTTCGTCCAAGGTAGGGAGAGGTTTATCGAACTCACGTTCAGATACCAAATTTTGGTTTCCATGTCATCTTCTATAATTAATAAAACCTGCACACCTAATTCTAGGCATGAGACTGTGACCGAATCAGGAAGTTACAAAGATACTGTAAACCTACCCAAGACTAACTTTGATATGCGGGCAAACGCCATCAAGCGTGAGCCTGAAATCCAAAAATTTTGGGAAGAAAATAAAATTTACGATCGCCTTTCCGAAAATAACCCTGGCGAATTATTTATACTGCACGATGGGCCTCCCTACGCTAATGGCTCACTCCATATTGGTCATGCCTTAAATAAAATTCTCAAAGATATTATTAATCGCTACCAACTGCTAAAAGGGCGTAAAGTTCGCTACGTCCCTGGTTGGGATTGTCACGGTTTGCCAATTGAGTTAAAAGTTTTGCAGAACATGAAGTCAGCAGAACGGCAAAACTTAACATCTTTACAACTGCGCCAAAAAGCGGAAGAATTTGCTCTAACTACGGTAAATGACCAGCGCCAAAATTTTCAACGCTACGGTATTTGGGGTGATTGGAACCACCCTTATTTAACTCTGAAGCCGGAATATGAAGCGGCTCAAATTGGCGTGTTTGGTCAGATGTTCTTAAAAGGCTACATCTATCGCGGTTTGAAGCCTGTTCACTGGAGTCCCAGTTCTAAAACTGCTTTGGCTGAAGCTGAGTTGGAATATCCAGAAGGTCACGTTTCCCGCAGTATCTATGCAGCTTTTGCAATCACAAGTTTGGCGGAAACTATAAAACCACTGTTGGCAGAATATCAGTCAGATTTGGGTGTGGCTATTTGGACAACTACACCTTGGACGATTCCGGGGAATTTGGCTGTAGCGGTGAATGCAGATTTGAATTATGCAGTGGTGGAAGTTTCCCGCCCAGCAGGGGAGGCGCAAAATAATTTCAAATACTTAATCGTTGCTGCTGATTTAGTAGAACGTTTATCTTCAACCTTGGGAGTTGAGTTAACTGTAAAAGCCACCTTCAAAGGGAATGATTTAGAACATACTACTTACCGTCATCCTTTATATGACCGGGAAAGTCCGATTGTTGTGGGCGGTGATTACATTACTACTGAGTCGGGTACTGGGCTGGTACATACTGCCCCTGGTCATGGTCAAGAAGACTACATTGTTGGTCAACGCTACGGTTTACCCATCCTTGCACCAGTGGATGACAATGGCAATTTTACCGAAGAAGCGGGAGAATTTGCTGGGTTGAATGTGCTGGGTGATGGGAATCAGGCGGTGATTGATGCACTGGCTGCGGCTGGTTCTTTATTGAAGGAAGAACCATATCCCCATAAGTATCCTTATGATTGGCGGACGAAGAAGCCGACGATTTTCCGCGCCACTGAACAATGGTTTGCTTCCGTGGAAGGATTTAGAGAAGAAGCATTAAAGGCGATCGCCACGGTAAAATGGATTCCAGCCCAAGGTGAAAATCGCATCACGCCAATGGTAGCGGAACGTTCCGATTGGTGTATCTCTCGTCAACGGAGTTGGGGTGTACCCATTCCCGTTTTCTACGATGAAGCTACGGGGGAAGTACTGCTGAATGAGGAAATTATCAACCACGTTCAAGGAATTATTGCAGAAAAAGGTTCTGATGCTTGGTGGGAACTTTCAGTGGAGGAGTTATTACCCGAATCTTATCGTCAAAATGGCAAGTCTTACCGCAGAGGTACAGACACAATGGATGTATGGTTTGATTCTGGTTCATCTTGGGCGGCTGTCGTCCAACAGCGTCCAGAGTTACGCTACCCTGCTGATATATATTTGGAAGGTTCTGACCAACATCGCGGCTGGTTCCAGTCAAGTTTGCTCACCAGTGTAGCGGTAAATGACATTGCACCTTACAAAACTGTGCTAACTCACGGCTTCGCTTTGGACGAACAAGGGCGAAAGATGAGTAAGTCAGAAGGAAATACGATCGATCCAAATACAATCATTGAAGGCGGAAAAAATCAAAAAGTAGAACCGGCTTACGGTGCAGATGTATTGCGATTATGGGTGTCATCGGTAGACTACTCCGGCGATGTCCGCATTGGTAAAAACATCATCAAACAGATGAATGATGTCAGAGGCAAAATCCGCAATACGGCGCGGTTTTTGTTGGGTAGCTTAGATGATTTTGACCCGGAAAAAGATACAGTTCCCTTTGAGGAATTGCCAGAACTTGACCGTTATATGCTGCACCGCATCACCGAAGTATTTGAGGAAGTCACTCAAGCCTTTGAAAATTTCCAATTCTTCCGCTTTTTCCAAACAGTGCAGAATTTCTGCGTGGTAGATTTATCCAACTTTTATTTAGATGTTGCCAAAGATAGGCTGTACATCAGTGCAAAAGATGCTTTCCGCCGCCGCAGTTGTCAAACGGTGCTGAAGATAGCTTTAGATAATTTAGCACGAGCGATCGCACCAGTACTATCCCACACCGCCGAAGATATCTGGCAATATCTCCCCTACAAAACACCTTACAAATCGGTATTTGAAGCTGGTTGGGTACTAGTAGAGGAAAAATGGCGTAATCCAGAGTTAGCAGAATTTTGGTCAGCACTGCGACAACTCCGCACTGATGTTAACAAGGTGTTGGAACAAGCCAGGATAGAAAAAATGATTGGTTCCTCTCTGGAAGCGAAAGCTTTGATTCATATACCTCACAAACAGTTAGGCGATGCTATCAAAGCCTTTAACCCGGTTCAGGGTAACGGGATTGACGAACTGCGATATCTATTGCTGACTTCTCAAGTGGAATTATTAGATTCTGCTGAAGGTTTGCAAGGATTAGAATATACAGCGCAGACGGAAGATTGGGGAATTGGTGTGGTGAAAGCAGACGGGGAAAAGTGCGTTGGCAAAGCCTACACGAAGTGTATTCGCTGTTGGAACTACTCTACCTACGTTGGAGAATCAGTAGAACATCCCTTAATTTGCGAACGATGCGTTGCAGCCTTAGCCGGAAAGTTCTAGTAAATATACGTAAGTTCAACAAACCTCTTTCTACCTTCAACTAAGGTTTAAATTTTTCCCTCTCTGACTCGGAGAGGGAATTTTTTGGCTAGTAAAACCTCTTAAGACTTCTTGCATAAGTCGGGAAAAGGGGAAGGGGAAAAGTTCTGTATTGTCCCCTTCCCCTAAAACCATTACCCTTTTCCCCAAGAGTGCAAAAAACACTTTTGCAAGAGGTCTTTAGTAGTCTTTTCATTCAGCTAATTAGATAGACACTAATCTGTCAAATTCAGGTTAAATCAGGTTCCAGTCACCGCCTGAAATAGATACGCGTAATACACATTATGGTTATTTGCTATGGTACGTAATTTCTACGTGTAATAGACCTTTTAGCAAAAAATTTGGGTATTCTTACTGAAAAGGACTCAGTATTTTCACTAGATTTTTCTCAACAAAAGAGGCTAATAGATGGATTATTAAGAAAACATAAAGGTATGGATTAATACGTATAACTTAGATTAAAACATCTATTAAGCCAATCAAAATTTAAGAGACACAAAGATATGTCAAATAAAGTTACTAAAGACTTGGCAGATTTTTTGGTGCAAATAGAACAGCGATCGCAGTTTCATGCAGGTTATCCATATAATCTAAGTTGTGATTATAGTGCGATCGCACATTTTTTTAAATATCTATTAAATAATGCTGGAGATCCTTATATAGAACCAGATTTTGGCCTTCATTCTCGTAAGTTTGAGCAAGAAGTGTTATCTTTTTTTGCTAACCTCTATAAAATTCCAGAAGATCAGTTTTGGGGTTATGTTACTGCTGGTGGAACTGAAGGTAATTTATATGGAATGTTCTTAGCAAGAGAAATCTACCCGAATGGCATTCTTTACTCATCACAAGACTCTCATTACTCAATTCCCAAAGCAGCTAAATTATTCCGTATCCAACATAATATTGTTAATTCGCAAATTAATGGAGAAATGGATTATAACCATTTTGAACAACTACTTAGCGACAATCGTAGTAATCCAGTCATCATAAATTTAAATATTGGAACTACTGTCAAAGGTGCAATTGATAACTTAGACAAAGTTCTAGAAATTTTAGAGCGCAATCAGATTAAAGATTATTACATTCATTGTGATGCTGCACTTTCAGGATTAATATTACCGTTTTTAGATGGCGCACCGCAAGTTAATTTTCAAAAACCCATAGATAGTATAGCAATTTCTGCTAAATTTATTGGTTCTCCGTTACCTTGTGGTGTAGTTTTAACTAAGAAAAAATGGGTAAAAAAAGTTGAAACAGCAATTGAATATATTGGTTCAACAGATACAACGATTCTGGGATCTAGAAATGGTCACACTCCTCTAATTCTCTGGTATGCAGTGCAAACAAGAGGTTATGATGGATTAGCTAGAGAAGCAAATATTTGTATTGACAATGCTCAATACCTTTTCCAACAACTTCAAATAAGAGAATATCCATGCATATTAAATAGTTTTTCCAATACCTTAGTGTTTCAAAAACCTTCTCAAATGTTAATTAAAAAGTGGCAGTTAGCAGTTTTTGAAGATTGGGCACATATTATAATTATGCAGAATATTAATCAGAAGAAAATCGATATTTTTATTAATGAACTTTTGCAAGAAGAAGGATTACTTGATAACGTCGAGGATTTCCAGCTACAGCCAGTACTACACTAATGTAGATTATGAAGTGATTTTAAAACCATACTTCTCTACGAGACGCTACGCACTTTTGCCCCTAATAGGCGCAACTAGCATTAAAATTTTTCGCCTTAAAACTTTATCCTTTTATGGATATAGTATTCTGAATTCTGACTCCTGTTTTATCTCTTTAAAAAGTTTTTATTACACAAGTTAGCAGCAAGTAATGTTTCTACTTCTGCACTTTCCATAGCTGGTAAGAAAAAGTACCCTTGTCCATAATCACATTGTAAAGCCTTCAGTTGTGCTAATTGCTCTACAGTTTCTATGCCTTCTGCTGTTACAGACATATTTAAATTATGAGCTAATGTCACAATAGCTCGAATAATTTCTAAATTTTCTCCTCGACTGCCTATATTACTGACAAAAGAACGGTCAATCTTAAGGGTTTTGATTGGTAGGCGGTGCAGATAATTCAAAGATGAATAGCCAGTACCAAAATCATCCATGTGCAACTCGACATTCATCGCTGTTAACTGGGAAAGTACGGTGGTAGCTAATTCAAAATTATCCATCAACAAGGTTTCAGTAATCTCCAGTTTCAAAGTGCATGGGTTCAGTCCAGTTTGGTCTAAAATATGTTTAACTTGTTTAAACACATCAGGTTGGGTGATTTGTTTACCAGAAAAATTAACGCTCATTGTCAAAGGTAATGAGCTAGGAAATTGTATATGCCATTTGTGCATTTGATGACAGGCTTCATAAAGCACCCATTGCCCGATACTAACAATCATTCCAGTTTCTTCTGCCAGGGGAATAAAATCTTGAGGAGAAACAAGCCCTCGTTCTGGATGATGCCAACGTATCAGTGCCTCAAATCCAATAATTTTACCAGTTGTCAGTGAAATAATTGGCTGGTAATCAAGGCAAAATTCTTCTGGTTTGAGCAGTGCATTTCGCAGAGCAGTTTCTAACTCCAAGAGTAAAGATGCACCCTCATGCATTTTTCCGTCAAAGACTTCATAGCGTGCTTTACCAAGTGATTTGGCGCAGTACATTGCTACATCGGCATCGCGGAGAATCTGCGCTGCTTGCTCATAATCTGCTCTACTTAAAGCGATGCCAATACTAGCATTAGTAAACACTCTATGCTCATTTAATTGAAATGGTAAAGCTAGCACTTTTTTAATTCGCTCGGCTACCTGTATGGCAGTGCTGATATCCTCAATTTCTTCAATTAAAATTGTGAATTCATCCCCACCGAAACGGGCAACTATGTCTCCAACTCGCAGAACTGATTTTAATCGGTGAGAAATTTCAATTAAAAGTTTATTTCCTAATAGATGTCCAAGGCTGTCATTAACAACTTTAAAACGGTCTAAGTCTAAGAAGAGTACGGCAAATAAATATTTATTTTGCTCTTGATTACGTTCTATTGCTTGCTGCACTCGCTCCAAAAATAACCGTTGATTAGGTAATCCTGTTAGCCCGTCATGAAGACTATTGTGCAGTAATTGATCTTGTGCTTGTTGACGTTTGATAATGTCTTGCTCAAGTTGTTGATTCACTCTAATAAGTTCAACGGTGCGTTCTAGAACCATCTGCTCAAGCTGATGACGATACTGAACTAATTCTTTTTCTACTAACTTACGCTTAGTGATATCACGGATAATAACAACATACTCTCGTAGCTGGGAATTAAATGGCTGTGAAATAGTCGATTCAACAATTAGTAGACCTTGGTTGATTTTTAAGGTTTGCTCACTTCTTATTGACCATTGCTCTGGTTTGCCGCAATAGCTAACTAAGAGTTGATTCAATTTTTTGCCAATTAGCTGCTGAATAGTTGTTTGAAATAATTCTTCAGCAGCAGCATTTGTCTGACAAATTTTACCGTTTTCATCTAAGACTAAAACAGTATCAGGGATGGTATCGAGAGTAGTAATAAATAGGCTCTTTGCTTGTTTGCGTGCATCATCAATAGCAACAATTTGTGGTAAGGTTGTCCAGCAAGCGATCGCAACCCCTGCAACAGAAAGTGTTACTAACAGGATAGCTAGCAAAGAATTATGAATGTTATGATAATTTTTGTCTAATAAATCGCGGATAAGCCAACTGCTAGTAGCAGTAATACAAATTAATGATACTAGGACAATTACCTGTAGTACCACAAAATCTTGGTTGTTTCTACTAGACCTAATGTTGTAATGCTGTGTCCACCATTTCAGGTCTAATGGTTCTAAATTTAAGCGACGTAGCGCTACATCTCCTATCATCAGAATAATGGGTAATAATAAACCCACTAAAAAATATCTCCAATTCCAAGCTAAACCTCCTACTATTAGAACTACTGCTTCTACACAGAAAAAACTAAGTGACCACCAAGGCCATAACACCTGCGGTTTGCCCCGACACAGCCATAATCCCAGATGTAGACCCATAATCGACACGAGATAACATGTGCCTGCTACGGTGACAAGTTGAGGTACATTTCCCAAATTTAGACAAAGCAGACTGAGTAGAAAGGTAACTAAGATAGCAGGCCCAAGGACACCTTGGGGAGAAACGAATGTAAATATAGGAGAAAGCTGATCGTCTAAAGCAAGTTGATATAATATCCGAGGAGAGTTGGAAACTGCCGTAGCAGCACTTAAAAGACAGGATATAGTAATGAGAAGTGTGACTATAAAAGAGGCAGATTCACCCCAAAAAGGCTTAGAAGCTGTTACCAGAGTTAAGAACGCATTGTCTATTGTTGGATTTGGAGCCGAACACATTAATACCCAAGAAGCACCTAAAAACACCGCAGGAATTAGCCAAGCAGCTATGGTTAAAAACTGCAAAGTTTTATATGGGTGGCGGCTATCAGCAACAAAAGAAGAAGTGGTTTCACAAGCATAAATTGAATAGCTGGCCAGAAAAAAACACTTTGCCCATTCTTCAAAACTCAGGCTATCTGTGCTAGTTAGGATAACTTTAAAACTAGTAGTTGAGAAGGCTGACCATACTACGCCTTGAAAACAAAACAAAAGTAGTAATAAAATGGCTGGCAATACAAAAAATAAATGCAGCAGTGCTAAAGCACGAGTGCCACTGAAAGCCAAAATAAAAGGAATTGCTGTAAAAAGAACTTTTAAAAAAGTCTCTGGACAAGAAATACCTAATGTTTCAAAATTGACTTTAATTAGGTCTGTGAGAATAATCGCATACAGTGCTGGTGCTGCTGCCCAGCTAAAAAAGTATCCTAATGCTACGTAACGACCTAAGCTAGGAAAGTTCTTTAGTAGCCTGGTAGTATAGTTTGGTGTTCCCCCAGCGACATCTGGCCAATGTCTACCTAGACTTTGTACTTGCAAGTTGAGTAAAAAGGAAATGATCGTGCCAAACAACCAAACTAAGATAGCTTTAGGCCCTAAGACTGCATGAATAATGGGGGCAGTACCAATCCATCCCACATGACCCGTTAAGCCAAAGCCCCAGGTTTCGAGATAACTCAGAGTTCGTGGTAAAGGCATTACCAAGCGTTGGTTCTTCTCTGCCTGTAGAGAATTTTTAGTAAGCATTGTTTCTTAGGGAGATTTACTGGCCTTTTCAGTCAATAGCCGAATATTGCTGTAGATAGCTTCAGTATAAACGCTGGACTTATCGGAAAAACTACTTAATTATTACCACTATTTATCGAGGAAGGCAGAAGGCAGAGTGCAGCCTTTGATAGGGTTATTATGGGGTCAGCCCTGCTCCCTTCCCCCTGCCTCTTCGTTGAAATCACCAGTTCTGAAGCTATAGCTATAGCTTTTGCAACAACTCCTGAGTTAACTGAAAGAACGCTTTTGAGCCACCTGATTGAGGAGCATTTAAAACAGCTGGCATAAAACTATCAACAGCCTTAGCAACATTGACATCAACTGGTATTTGTACCTTACAAATTTTTTCTACACCGAAATCTTCAACAACGCGGTGCATCACTTGTTTATAGTATCTGCCAGTGAGAAGGTTAGCGCTAGACATGCTAAATACAATTCCCAGCATTTTGATATCTATTTTGGTTTCATTTCCGTGACTGTCTTTTAATTGGGCAATGCGTCTTTCTAGTAGTTGAATACCCACTACAGATAAAGGTTCTGGTTTAGCAGGAAGTATGTAAAAATCACTTGCAGCTAAAGCGCTACGAGTCAATAAATTATATCCAGGCGCACAATCCAAGAGAATAAAATCATATTCTTGACGTACAGTTTTTAAAATATTATTGATTAAGACTCTCTCAAAGCGATTCCAAATTGTTTCAAAGTCTTGTTCACCCAAAGCAGTTGCTTGCTGATGCAGCATTTCTGAGACAACAAATTCATCATATAAGTCAATATCTCCTGGTAATAAATCCAATCCGGGAAGATTACAAACCTGGGATTGAATGATATCTTTAATTGTCAATTTTGCTTCTGGTTCTGGATTGATAACTTGATCGATCAGATACCTAAATGTCTTACTTTGTTTACGACGCTTGGCAAAATCTAAAGGTGACATCAAACTGAGTGTGGCGCTAATTTGGCTGTCTAAATCAAGGACAAGCACCCGTTTACCATGATTTTTAGCTAAACAGGTAGCTAAGTTGACAGTGAGGGTGGTTTTACCAACGCCACCTTTCATATTTGCAGTAGCAATTATATATCCCATTTGTTGAGTCCTCTGTTGACGCATTCCCATGTAGGTAGCGTATACCTGTCTCGATCTATTAAATCTTTCATTAAATTTAATATTTTCAGAATCTCAATGAAGAGGCAGAGGGCAGGGAGAAATGACCTTTTGTTCGTACCATGAGTGGATTTACGCGGTGCTGTACTAGTAAAATTGCTGTCACTTTGGTTGAAAGCTAGATACTATTAGATTCGGCGTGTTTACTGTTCGGGAGTGCCAAAATGTCTAAACAGCTGGGTCAAAAAATCGCACCTACACCTATATCAAATGATATCAATGTGGTGGATTTGATTGATCAATACTTTACCGCTTACAACTCAGCGCGGTTGCGGGAAATCTGCCAACTATTGAGTCGTGATGTGCTAACGGAAGGTGTGACAGTGGGAGTTAGCCTTTCCGGTGCGATGACGCCAGCAGGATTCGGGGTTTCAGCACTTGCACCCTTAATTCGCAACGGCTTTATTGACTGGATGATTAGCACTGGTGCAAATCTTTACCACGATATGCACTACGGTTTAGGTTTTGAACTTTTTGCTGGTAATCCGTTTTTGGATGATGTGAAACTGCGCCAGGAAGGCACTATTCGCATTTATGACATTATCTTTGGTTACGATGTGCTGCTGGAAACTGATGCGTTCATCCGCAAGATTTTGCAAGGGGAAGCGTTTCAGAAGCGGATGGGAACTGCTGAGTTTCACCATTTATTAGGTAAATATGTTCGGGAAGTAGAAAAGCAGTTGGGTGTACAACATTCGTGTTTGCTTGCTACAGCTTATGAGTATGGCGTGCCTATATATACGTCTTCTCCAGGAGATAGTTCAATTGGAATGAATGTGGCGGCTTTGGCTCTGGAAGGTTCGCAATTGGTGTTAGATCCATCAATTGACGTAAATGAAACGGCTGCGATCGCATATAATGCCCGTGAATCTGGAGGTAAAAGTGCGGCTGTAATTCTTGGTGGCGGTAGTCCCAAAAACTTTTTGCTCCAAACCCAACCGCAACTTCACGAAGTATTGGGGCTAGAAGAACGAGGACACGATTACTTTGTGCAGTTTACCGATGCGCGTCCTGATACAGGCGGTTTGTCTGGAGCAACCCCATCGGAAGCTGTCAGTTGGGGTAAGATTGACCCGGAAGAGTTACCTAACACTATTGTTTGTTATACCGATAGTACGATCGCTCTACCATTGGTGACAGCATACGTCTTGAACAAATGCGAGCCTCGTCCACTAAAGCGTGTATACGACAAGCGAGAAGCCATTTTGGATAAACTGCAAAAAGACTATCTAGCAGCCAAAACCCAATCATCGGATCAAATTCCAACAGCAGTGGCTGAAAGTGCCCAAAAGCAAACAGCGACTTATCCTTGTGGGCGGTTGATTCCGAATACTTAGGGAGTGGGGAGGCAGGGGAGGCAGGGGAGGCAGGGGAGTAGGGGGGCAGGGGGAGCAGGGGAAGCAGGGGAGGCAGGGGAGGCAGGGGAGACAAGGGGACAAGGGGACAAGAGGTGAGAACTTGAAACAAGTCTTTCCCCTTGTCCCCAATTCTCCTTGTCCCCAAGTCCTCTTACCCATGCCCAATGCCCAATGCCCCATGCCCCATGCCCCATGCCCCATGCCCAATGCCCCATGCCCAATGCCCAATACCCCATGCCCCTCATTCCTTGCGTCCAATCAACAAATAAGTGGTCATTTTCCCTTTGCCTTGAACTTCGATTTCGCCGCGCTTTTCAAATAAAAATTCATTACACAAAGATTTATAAGTATCTTCTGTAACTTGGATTTTACCAACAATACCTTGGGATTCCATGCAGTAGGCGATGTTTACTGTGTCTCCCCAGAGATTATACGTAATTTCTTTGAATTCAATTACTCTCGTAGCTACGGAACCAGTATGGATGCCGATACGGATGCTAAAGTTTTGGTTATTCTCAGTATTAAATAGAGCGATCGCAGTTTGCATCTGGAGTGCCATTTGAGCGATCGCTTGAGCATGATCCCGGCGGCGTGTGGGCAAACCACCAACTACCATATAAGCATCGCCAATGGTTTTAATCCTCTCTAAACCATGTTGTTCGGTGAGGCGATCAAAAGTTGAGAAAATCGAGTTAAGTAAGTTTAGCAGTTGAATTGCACTCATAGAAGCAGCAATTTCGGTAAAGCTGACAATATCTGCAAATAAAACTGTGACATCAGCAACGTCTTCGACAATGTTAGCTACTTCATTTAAAGGTTTAGGGATTGCTCCTGGCGAAATATTTAACAATAAACGTTCGGTTTCTTCCTGCTGATGGCGCAGCGCTTCTTCTGCTGCTAGTCGCTGGGTAATATTGCGAAAAATGCCACGAGTCGCAACTGGATAACCTTCGACAAATTTACAGTTAATATTACCTTCTAGAAAAATTGTTTGACCGCCTTTAGTAACGAATGCAGCTTTTACTTGCCCGATCTTTTCTCCTGACAGCACCCGATAAAACCTTTGCAAACAGTCTTGTTTAAACTCTGGATGTATAATATCGAAAACATTCATATTCACAATTTCAGATTCGCTATATCCCAAAGCTTCTTGCCATGCACGATTGACATATAAAAAACGACCATAAGCATTAACACATTGAATCAAATCATTAGCATTTTCAAATAAATCTCGATATCGTTCTTCACTTTCTACAAGAGCATCTTCTGCTTGTTTACGTTTGATAAACTGGGCGATTTGACTACCAATAGAACCCACCATTTGCAATAACTCTTTATCTTTTGGTTGTATATCCCGGCTAAAGAAAACCATCACTCCTAAGATTTCACTATCGTCTAAGATGGGGAAGCCAAAAGCTGCGTGTAATCCAGCCTCAGCAGCAGGTTGCGATCGCCTTTGGTCTCCATCTTCTGTGATATCTTGAATCCACAAAGGCAAACGTCTGATCCAAATTCGACCAGGTAAGCCAACACCGGGTATATATGTAGTTTGCCAGGTGATTGCTTTAAACTCTCGCACAGAAATTACTCGACTTGACCAAATTTCCACACACCTTAATACTGCATTAAGGCTATCTCCTTGTACCGAAGTGCCAATATATTGACTTGGTGCCCAAAGTTCGCCTAAATCCCATCCTAAGTTTTGACAAATCGACTGTAAAATTTTCGGAATTACCTGTTTTACAGTTTGTGATTCTGATAATAGACGAGTGATAGCATACTGGGCACTTGTCCGTTGTTCCCGTTGCTGCCGAGCAGTAATATCCCGACCAATGTAGACAATCTCTTCTAATCCTTTTATTTTTTTCGGAATTACTGAACAAGAAAAAGCAATCAACCGCTTTTCTCTAGTCTTAGTTCGGCAAACTACCTCTAAATTTTGAAGATTTTTCTGATAGAAAGAATGCTGGTGAATGGCTTTTATTAAAACTTGCTCATCATCAATTATTAATGATATTGGTTTATTGATTAATTCTTCTTCACTAAAACCAAATAATTCTTGAGCTGCACGATTTACTTTTTTTATTCTTCCTATATTATTAGTTATAAACAAAGCATCTGCCATTGCAGTAATTACTTGTTCCATGTAATTTTTGTATTAAATTCAAGAAGATAAGTTTTCAATATATAGTAATAGTAAAGTTAAATTTTTCGTTGATTAGACAATCATCATTAAATTAACAACTTAGTAATTAGAAATGACAATTAATAATTTAGTACCACTGATGATTATTTTAGTTATTCTTTCAAATTTTGAGCAATATACAAGCTTGTTTGGGTAAATTTTTTAGAACTTACTAATACTCAGTTTTATTACTGAAATTGATATTAATTGATTAATTGTGCTATTTTTTCACATCAACCCAGTGTAGTTGAGCGAAAATGACTATGAGCAACCTTTTGATTTGGTTGATCAAAATTAACTAGGTAAGCAGAAATAACATGTATTCTACCTTTTGGAGGATTGACAATTAAATGTAGTTCTGGGTGGTATTAGGAGATTATACTTAATAACGCAGTTTATAAACGATCGCTATTTTAACAAAACCACTCTTGTGCAATCCAGCGCTGAATAAAGCTGAAAGTTATATTGTTATCCATTTTAATAAAGTATAATATATTACAAAGTTTTGCTATATCAAAAAGTAAACTTTTATTAAATGAAAAATTGTACTGCGATCGCCTAAAATTTAATCTTGAGAAAGTCGGCTCCATAAAGTTAGTCAAAAGATTATTTGGCTATCGGTGGTAAAAAGTTTATTGGTAATCCTAAACAACCCACTATCTCTGTTTACCAATTAGTTGACGGTGAATACCAAAGTTACTCAATTTAGAGGCAATGGGCGCATCGTCTCGCCTACTTTCCCAGAGTTAGATTTAACCGCCGAAGAGATTTTTCAAGCTGGTGCATACCCTGCATAGTTATTTAAATAAACGCGATCGCACTTACCAACAATGCAGATTACCCAAAGTCTCCATACAGCAATTCTCGTGACTGACTTAGAACGCTCTGAACATTTTTATGGCAAAGTATTGGGATTATCCAAAATAGATCGTTCCCTAAAATACGCTGGTGCATGGTATCAAGTCGGCAACTATCAAATTCACCTGATAGTTGCACCTACTGTTCCCACCGAAAACCCAAACGAAAAATGGGGACGCAACCCTCACGTAGCTTTCTCAGTCGTTAATTTGGACGCTGCCAAACAAGACTTGCTCAATCATAATTATCCTATTCAACCCAGCGCTTCTGGTCGCCCTGCCCTATTCACCCAAGATCCTGATGGAAATATTATCGAGTTGAGTCAACAGTGAGGAGGAGTGGGGAGGTAGGGGAGGCAGGGGGAGCAGGAGCAGGGGAGACAAGGAGACAAGGAGACTTAAATCAGAACTTGCAACAAGTGTTTCCCCTTTAGGACTTACGCACACTCTACGAATTCTCGGCGCTCTTGGCGTCTTGGCGGTTCGAGAAATTAAGCTTTTTAGCAATTTTTGCGTAAGTCCTACCCTTGTCCCCAAGTCCTCTTTCCAATGCCCCATGCCCAATGACCAATGACTAATGAAAATAATTGCCTACTCTTACACCAATCCTCTACTAGAATCTTCTCCCGATCAAGGTGACTGGGGATGGGAGGTGGATCGGGTTTATGAAGATTTGGGTAAGCCAGAGTCTTCTGGACACGCTACGCGAGAGTCCTACGGACACGCTACGCGAACGCAATTACAACAATTATTTACCGATTGCGAAACTGAACCAGCAGATTATCTGTTGATTCGTCGGTTGGAAGAATTAGGAGATACTGTAGAGGAAATTAGCGATCGCTTACATCAACTTGAAGTAATGGGAGTAGCAATAATTGCCACAGAACAACCCTATACTTCCGAAAATTATCCTCTGGGCGCTGACTTGCTAAATTTGCTACACGCAATCCAACGTCAGCAACGTAGCCGTCGCATCCGTCAAGGACACGCCCGTAATCGTCTTGAGGTTGCGCCGCCACCAGGCAAAGTTCCTTACGGTTATCGCAGAGGTAAGGGGAAATATACTGTTGATCGCAGTACTTCACCAGTAGTCAAAGATTTTTTTGAACACTTTTTACTCTATGGTTCCCTGCGAGGTTCAGTTCGTTACTTGGCGAAAAAATACGGCAAAAAAATCTCTGTCACCACAGGAAGACGCTGGCTAACTAATCCAGTTTATCGCGGCAATACAGCTTACCAAAATGGTGAAATTATCTCTAATACCCATATTCCGATAATTTCTAAGGAAGAAGCTGCCCAAGTTGACCGACTTTTGCGCCGTAACAGCCGTTTACCACCCCGAACTGCTAGTGCTAGGCGCTCTTTAGCTGGGTTGGTTGTCTGTGCTCAGTGTCAGTCACATCTAACAGTTACTCGTGTTACCCAACGCAACCAAGATAAAGAGTATCTTTATTTACGTTCTACTAGCTGTCCGCAACGCCCCAAGTGTAAGGCTATTCCCTACCAAGAGGTTTTAGAACATACAATTGAAACCGTTTGCCGTGACTTACCCTTAGCTGTTGCGGGGATGAATTTTCCCCAGTTGGATGCAGTTAAGAATAGTTTAGGACAAGCGATCGCTCGTCAGCAAGAAATACTTGCTCAGTTACCCGCGTTAATTGAAACTGGAATTTTAGATGTTGAAACAGCAAAGTTAAGGGCTTACAAACTCCGCACAGAAATTTCTGCACTCGAAGCAAAGTTGGCGACTCTTCCTCCAGTTAACTTGCGTTCTGTTGCTCAAGCTGTTTCAATACCACAATTTTGGTTAGATTTGTCGGAAACAGAGCGACGATTTTACTTTCGAGAGTTTATCAGGCAAATTGACATTACTGTTGAGAATAAAGAATTAAAACTCCAAGTTATTTTTATTTTTTAAATAAATAAACCACACAGTTAAATCGTGTGATTCAAATAAACACTATTTCTGAGACGGTTGATCCTTCGTATACGAAACAGGCTTTGGCCCTGCATTCCGCACATTGATAATTTTATTGAGGATATCAAACCAAAAAGGCGCACCCATAGCAATAGCAAAACCACTCACTATCCAACCACAAATTAACTTAAAAACCTGTGAAATTCTGATGTAAACTCTATTGGATTTTGTCGTATCTAATAACTCAAACTGTTGATTAATATTTTGCCATCCAATCGGTATAGAAGCATTTCCTAATAGCTTCTCAATATCCCTTCTAGCTGCTTCATCATTGATATAATCGATTCGCTGACTTGCACTTTGAGTAATGGTAGAACGGATAACTGAATCCTCCGATAGTCTTTTAACCAAGTGAAATGTATCAGTATTGGTTAAAAATGCAACTGATATTCCAATTAAAATAGCAACTCCTTTGGCATTACGCTTATAAACACCGCTTGCTCGATCCATCGAGCGATCAAACCATGTTTCTACTTCATTTTTCAATTGATTCACTTCCTCTGTGAGATCGCCAATTTTTATCCTGCTACGTTGAGCAATTACACTAAGGCTCTTGATTAAACTATTAGGAACTTCATCAGGTAACTCATTATTAACAAAATCTATAAATTTCTGGTCAATATCTCCATAAATTTCTTGAATCTTTGTGTAACTTGGACTCGTTGGATCGTTTATCCCTTTTTTAAGCTCTTTATAAGAGGCTAATATCAAGTGCAAGTTTGTTTTTGCTTCTTCACTAGGATGTTTAACATGATTAATTAGCTGGGGTATTTTTAAGGTATCTAATAAAGTAATTGCAAATGTTTCCGAAGGAAGATAGGAAGGGCCGCTTTGTTTTTCTATTACTCGTTTATCAGGGTTTTTAGTAATTTCCTGGAAATGCTTTTCTATTTTACCCTTGGCTTGCTGATTCAATGTATTAATCAAAGGATCGTTATAAAGTTTCTGTACTAACTGGATTGCATTGACAATATCTGATTTTTCACTTTCACTACCACCTGATACAAGTAATTCAATTGAAGTTCTTAAATGTTTAGCTCTCCATTGTAATAATGTAGCGAGCAGTTCCTGTATTTCAGAAGCTAGCAAGCTCAAAATCAAGTAAATAAAAACTAAGCCAAGTGCAATATCCACAACAACAGGTAAATTCATTGACAGGCTCCAATCGTTTTTTAGCTGTTTATTTTTGTAAAAGCTATTTTTACAAAATTGTATAACACAGATATTTTAATTAAATAATCGCTTAATTAAATTTAAAATACCAAAACTTGTTGCGTTTCTTTCTAGCTTGCCGACTTCTTTAATAAGTCGGCAAGCTAATTTTTAACGAATAATTGAGAACAGAAAGAAACTATCCAAAAAATTAAAACTAATTTTTTTAAGTGTTTAGCACAGTATTGAAACACTGTAGCAATTAATTACTTATTTATTGATTTAGCTAGATTATAACTAAGTAGATAAAAATTAAACTAAGCATCAGACTAAAAATGTAAGTTCATATACAGACTAAGCAACAGGTAACAAATAATTTATTGACTGCATTATTTTTATCATTTATTAGCTAAAATGTGATTTAAGTAACCAATATAAATTTTTCAAAAAATAGGGCTAATTAGAGAAACTTGAGTTAATCTTGGAAACTAGCAATTGTTAATAAATACGTTGTTACTGGGTGACAACATTGGAGATTCGCTAGATGTCTCTATGTAATCAAACCAGAAAGTAAAATGATTAACATAGAATATGCAAGAAGGAAGCTTTATTTGGAGTCATCTAGAAAAACAACATCGCACGGTTGGCAGATGGATTGATTGGGTATGGCTAATGATATTGCTATTGGCAGCAGTGTTACTATTTAGCATCAATCTGGGAGGATTGCCGTTGCGAGATTGGGATGAAGGGACTGTGGCCCAGGTTGCTCGTGAAATTTGGCACGCTCCAGCAGGTTCAATGCATTGGCTTTATCCAACACTAGGAGGCGAACCATATCATAACAAGCCGCCTTTGATGCATTTGCTAATTGCTTGGGCTTATTCTCTAGGAGGCGAAAATGAGTTGACAACACGCCTGCCTGGAGCAATTTTAACAGCCACATCTGTACCTTTACTGTATTGCATTGCTAGAGAGATATTTCGCCAACGTTGGGCTGCTATTTATAGCGCCTTAATTTATCTAACAATGCTACCTGTGGTGCGTCATGGGCGGCTGGCAATGTTGGATGGGGCGATGGTAAGTTTCTTGATGGTAATGATGTTGTGTGTGTTGCGATCGCGCCGAGATTTACGTTATTGCCTTGGTGTTGGTATTAGTTTTGGGCTGATTTGCCTGACTCAAGGATTGCTAGGTGTATTACTGGGTGCGATCGCGATCGTATTTCTGTTTTGGGATACGCCAAGACTGCTCACTTGTTACTATCTGTGGATAGCAATCTTCATTGGTATTCTACCTGTAGCTACTTGGTATAGTGCCCAACTAATTCACTATGGTTACACCTTCGCCCAAGTTGGGCTTGTAAACCCATCACTAGGTCGAATTGGCTCATTTGTAGAGGGGAACCCTGAACCACCTTGGTACTATGTTATTGAACTTTTCAAATACACATGGCCGTGGCTATTATTCTTACCGCAAACTATCCGCTTAACTTGGGAAAATCGCAACCTTAGTTGGGCAAAACTAGTAATGGCGTGGAGTGGTGTTTATCTGCTGGTAATTTCTTTCATGATTACCAAAGTTCCCTGGTATTTATTCCCGATTTACCCTAGTTTAGCTTTAGCTTTTGGTATTCAATTATCTGATACAGAAAATTCGCCTTTACTCTCATCCTATCCCCGTGCTTGGGTTGCTGGTTTGGCGATACTTGCTGTAGCTGCTTCTGCTGGTAGCATTTATTTTAGTTGGGGTACAACACCAAAAACAGACTTACAACTAATTTTTGTAGCAGTAGCTTTAACTATGACCTTAGCAGCTATTTTGGCAGAACGAGGTGATGGGCAATTTCTGAAGATTTTGTTTTGGGGAAGTTATATTTCGCTGCTACTGTTAATGAAATCTAACTACTGGGTTTGGGAATTATCTGAAGCTTATCCAGTTAAACCAGTCGCTGCGATGATCGTGCGGGCAAATCCAGCTACGAGGAAGATTTACACATCTTTTCCCTATCATCGTCCCTCATTGGATTTTTATAGCGATCGCACCATCATTCCCGCTTCTGTTGGCGAACTCGAATATTATTGGCACTACAACGGCCAACCCTACTTTCTCCTTCATGCATCTGCTTTCAACAATCTCGAACTAGAGTCGATGAAGCTAGTTGACGAAGCTGAAGGCTGGAAGTTAGTTACAAAAGATACTAATCGATTGTAAGTGGGGGCATTGGGCATTGGGCATTGGGCATTGGGCATTGGGCATTGGGCATTGGGCATTGGGTATTAAATATTATCCTTTGCACCCTATCCCTTTGCTCTTTCGTGGACAAAACGAACCGCATTCGCGTTAGCGTCTCCCCTTGGGAGAAGGACGCATAGACACGTTCGCAAAGCGTCTCGTAGAGAAGTGGCTTCCCGCAGGGTAGGACACAAAGAAAGAAAGAAGTTAAAAGGGTTTGGCGCAGCCTCACAAAGAAATGGTGTTAGTAACTACCTCTGCTGTCTCTTTCGACGGAACGATAGGAATTATCTCGAATTCAACAAGATCCTGCCAGTGGAATATCCACTCCTGAAATAAACGTAGATCGTCACATTCCATCAGTTGAAAGCAACGATCAAAATTGACCTCAACCCAGCTATCTAAGTACTTCAAACCTTCAGGCATCATGCGCCCTTTCTCTTGAAATCGGCGGTATATCTCTTTAGCCTTGCCATCCTTAAATCGCTCAACCACCATAAATAACATTTTGTCTTCTTTCTCACACTGTAACTAACACGATCTAAGGAATCATCGCTACCTTAATAACTTGCCGCGCCTTCATCTCACAAAACACCTGTTCTAAATCT
This sequence comes from Nostoc commune NIES-4072, assembly GCF_003113895.1. Taxonomy (NCBI): domain Bacteria; kingdom Bacillati; phylum Cyanobacteriota; class Cyanophyceae; order Nostocales; family Nostocaceae; genus Nostoc; species Nostoc commune. Next base: position 111,914 of record NZ_BDUD01000001.1, read on the forward strand.
TTTAATGGCCGCTGTCCACTAATAAGTAACTCAAAGGGAATTTTGCGACTAGCGATCAGTGCCAGCGCCTGCCGCACATACTCTGGTGTATTATGAAATACGCCTTTGAGGGTAAGTTCACTATAGTGTAGCTGTTCTGTGTTGACAGTAATGCTGGTATCCCGTGGACATCCACCGAATAAGTTTACTGTTGCACCGGGACGGGCAGAGGCGATCGCACTTTCCCAAACACTTGGTACACCAGTTGCTTCAATCACTACATCTGCGCCCCATCCTTGGGTAAGTTCTTTCACTACACTGGGAATATCCGGGATTTGATGATAATTAAAGGTTTGGGTTGCACCCAATTTTTGACCAATTTCTAGCCTGTGGTGATTACCTCCCCACAGCAACACCTCAGCTTTGTCACTCAACGCCGCCACAAACATCAACCCGATCGCTCCATCCCCTAAGACAACTACTGTATCTTTGGCTTTGACGTTAGAACGGGCTATACCATGCAATACACAAGCTAAGGGTTCCGTCATGGCTGCTAATTCCCACGACAACTCATCGGGAATCTGCAACAAGTTATGCTGTACTATCGGTGCGGGAATTTTCAAGTATTCCGCAAAAGTCCCGTTATTCCATGTCAAATTTGGACATAATGAATACTCTTGGCGTTGACAAAAAAAGCATTTCATGCAAGGTGCGGAATTATTTGCGACGATGCGATCGCCCACTTGCCAATTTGTAACCCCTGCTCCCAAGGCAACAATTCGCCCAGCACCTTCGTGACCAAACAGGGTTGGCGGTATCAGCATTTTGGCATGACCACCACGCCGCCAGACTTTTAAATCTGTACCACAAGTTGTTGCTGCGCCTACTTGAATTACAACTTCGCCAGCCGCCGGAGTGGGGTCAGGAACTTGCTCTAGGCGTAAATTTTCTTGTCCATAAAGTAACGCTGCTAACAAAGCTTAAAACCTATCAATTAACTCCATCCGATTTTATCAGTTGAAGCTAATGGTCTGTCTCATTAATTTTGATGAGTTCGTAGTAATCACTGAAGTGCTTAAAAATCTAGGACTAAAGTCCTTACTACGAACTTGTTTACTCCTCGTAACTAATGAGAAAAACCACTAGTTGATAAGTTTAAAGTAAATTAGTTTTGATTTCTAGTAGGCTTTTATTAATCCAAAATACCGTAAAACTAAGAATTTACCGCAGGCTGAGGAACTATTCCGGTATTCCGGGTTTCCACATTAGGCAAGCGAGTAGCAGTTAATAGCGGTACTTCTTGTCGGCACGACAGGCAAAACCAATATAGTTCACTATGTCGTACATGGCGTAGGAGGGAACCACCGCAGCATGGGCAGGTGTTGGCTCTCGTACTCATAACCAATGTCCTCCTAAAAAAAGTTATTGTTTAAGTTGGATAAAAAAAAGCAGTTGATTAAAACTGAATGTTAGCTGCACAAACGCAGCCATTCGATTCTATGCGGTCTTTTATAATTTGTCTGTAAACAGCTTCATATCCGTCAACCATTTGGCTAACACTAAAGTTGTTTTCTACGTGTTTTCTACAGGTTTGACGATTGAGTTCCAAAGCTAATGGAATCATTGCCGCCATTTCTGCATAGCTTTTGCAGATAAAACCTGTTTTACCGTGGGCAATCACTTCAGGTACAGAACCGAAATTCATAGCAATTACTGGTGTACCAGTTGCCATTGATTCAATCATTACTAACCCAAAAGGTTCTTGCCAGCTAATAGGAAAAAGAGTTATGGCAGCATTGCCCAGAAGTTCAGTCTTTTCGGCGTGGTTGATTTCACCTAGATATTCGATTTGCTGACCATCTATGAGCGGGGTAATCTCTTGTTCAAAAAACTTAGAGTCTTGAACATCAACCTTTCCTGCCATCTTCAAGGGCAAACCACCCTGTTTAGCAATAGCGATCGCATTTTGTGGCCCTTTCTCTGGCGAAAAACGACCTAAAAATGCCAAATACGGCGGTTCTGAAGGTTGGACTACGAATGGATAATCTGCTAGCTCAATTCCGTTATAAATCGTGTCAATATAATTGAGATCGATTTGACGCTGCGAGTTACTAATGCTGACATAAGGTTGCTTTTTGTGGTAATTAAATACGTGGCGGTTATCCCTTGTAAAATCATTGTGCAGGGTATGCACTGTAGAAGTTGTTGTTATCAAACTCGCTAAAGCTAATGCCGAAATCCCTACATGGGAATGGATAATATCGAATTGGGCAGCACTCTGGTAAACTTGGCTTAGTTCTAGCATTTCGTACACTGCATACTCTTTGATATTTGGATCTAAGCGCAATGCCTGTGGATAAACTGCTTCTAAATAAGCCAAAGTTTGAGAATCGCCAGAGGCAAATAAGGTTACCTCATGACCGCGACGAACAAGTTCATCAGTCAAGCGACTCACTACCAGTTCTATTCCTCCATAATTAGGAGGTGGAACCCTTTCCCATAAGGGGGCAACTTGAGCGATTTTCATAAGTTTTTTTGGTTCAGTCTATCAAATTCTCCTCAATATAATGAGTTGCATCATTATTGGATGAAGAGAGAGTATTTGTACTTACTCTTTTGACATTTAAATTAACCTAACAAGCTACGAAAAGCGCAGTAATGGTTAACCGTACTGGAAATTTTTTACCGACAAATCTAATGGACTATCGGTTAAACTCAACTCTGAGCTATCTTTCTAACTTAGAGTAAATCAATCACTTGTTGCATCTGCCTTGGGGATCATAACGAGGTAGAATATTTTGTAGTAGAACTTACAAAAAGGAATATTTTGTAGTTAAAACTACTAAAATATCGAATGGGATCAAGCCATTAAAGCTTGGTTTAAATGTAATTCGGAAACGGAACAGAAATTATAAATATTAAGTAACTGTACAATAATTACATAATTTGTAATTATTAATTTACAAAAAATTCTGATAACTAATGAAAATCGCTACTTGGAATGTCAACTCAATTCGCACTCGTCTAGAACAGGTTATCGATTGGTTAACTACCAATCCTGTTGATGTTCTGTGCTTGCAAGAAACCAAAGTTGTGGATGCCGAGTTTCCGCGATCGCCTTTTGAGCAGTTAGGCTATAACCTTTATGTATCAGGACAAAAATCTTATAACGGCGTAGCCATAATTAGCCGCCAGCCACTGGTAGACGTAAGTAGAGGGTTTAGGGCGATTTTGCCAGATTTACACCACGAATGGGATGAGCAAAAGCGGGTGATTACAGGTGTTATTGATGGTGTTCGGATTGTTAACTTATATGTTCCCAATGGTGCAGCAGTAGGAACTGAAAAATATGAATACAAATTACGCTGGTTGACAGCGCTACACGAGTATTTGCGATTATTGGTGTTATCAGAACCTGCAATTTGTGTGTGCGGTGATTTCAACATCGCCCTAGAAGATAAGGATATTCACGAGCAAGTGAGTACAGAAAATCACATTATGGCAACAGAAGCAGAGCGCCAAGCCTTACGGGATATCCTGAAATTGGGATTTGCTGATGCTTTTCGCAAATTCACCACAGAAGGCGGAAATTATAGCTGGTGGGATTATCGCGCCGCCGCCTTCCGTCGTAACTTAGGCTGGCGGATTGACCATCACTATCTCACACCAATTCTGTATGAGCGTGCTACAAGTTGCATTATAGATGTCGCGCCTAGAAAATTAGCCCAACCTAGCGACCATACGCCGGTAATTGTGGAATTTTGAATCGGGTATTGGGTATTGGACAATCCTGGGATTTTTAAAAATATAGTTTCAATCCCTAATAGGGATTTTGATTAATTGCAATATCAGCTTTGTCTTTTAAGGATGGAGTCTCTGATTTAGTTTCAATCCCTAATAGGGATTTTGATTAATTGCAATTATCCAGCAATTGCGATCGCACCACTAGCAACTAGTTTCAATCCCTAATAGGGATTTTGATTAATTGCAATATAACAAAAAGCTGCTATTACAAGTCAAAGAAATTGGTTTCAATCCCTAATAGGGATTTTGATTAATTGCAATTCACCTGTATTTTTCCAATTACGAGCGTTTACGAAGTTTCAATCCCTAATAGGGATTTTGATTAATTGCAATAGCGGAAGCCTGAAACCCAAGCTATATTTAGTTTTCAAGGTGCGGTTGCGCGATTCAAGGGCAATCATAGCATTAGAAAATTTGTTTGGAAAGAGCGCCAGGAAAATTTAAAGGCTGAAATCGCATTTTAGTAAGCATTTCAGAGATTGCGCGGATGAGGATTAGGGAACTAATGGGTTGAAAGCCTTGCTGGAGTTGGGATAAAAGCATTTTTTTCGGGCTGTGGAATTTGTACACCTACCCTTTTGCGCATTTGATATACAAAAACCTAGCCAGAAGGGGACTCAGCAAAGAAAATTGTTTCGTCTCGTGGCTGTTCTCCACCAATGCGTTCGACTTTTCTCTGACAACAGCCACAGAGGAAATAAAAACGCACACTGTCAGTGTCGGGTTTTATTAATTTAGCTAAACGCGATCGCAGTTTAGCATACTGAGTGGGAGTGATATCACATTCAAACACACTCAGTTGCATCCATTGTCCGTAAGACTTGAGAACCGAATGAATTTTAGTCCGACGTTTATCTTCTGGAATGTCGTAGCTGACAACAATATACATGGAAGTGAGGAAGTTATTTGAGAATTAAAGGGGGATATTTATCGATTTCGTTCATGAGGTATTTACTTAATAACCTCGCTTGAATTTCAAAAGATTCTTGGTAGGTGCATTTGTTTCCCATGACTGGATGTTTGAAATTCGATAGTTTCTTCTGTTGGTAGGCGCGAAGAAATGTATGCAATCCTTCTTTAGTTAAAGACACGGCACCACTGAGCGGTTCGGTGGTAAAGTCAGCTAGGGTTAGCGATCGCTTGTTAATCAGCGACAACACTACAGCATCGACTATTAAAGGACGAAATTCTTCCATTAAGTCTAAGGCTAGGGAAGGTCTACCATAACGCTCAACGTGTAAGTATCCTAGATAGGGATCGAAGCCGACAATATTTAAAGCACTTTGCACATCATGGCGTAGCAATGAATACCCAAAACTCAGTAGGGCGTTAACTGGATCGGTTGGTGGGCGGCGGCGTCTGGCTTCAAAGCGAAATTCTGAGGTTTTGATTAGTTGTTGAAAGCAACCAAAATAGGCTGCACTACCAGCACCTTCTAAGCCTCTGAGGGAATCAATACTGCTAGTTTTTTCGATTGGTGCGATCGCGTTTTCCAATCGAGTGATGTTATTATTCAAGTCAATATCAGGATGTTCTCGCTGAGTGCGAAGTAAGCTATGGCGGTAATTTTTCAATTTACCTCGCACAAATCCTCTGACTAAATGTATTGCTGGTTCTGATTCTCCCACAGCTTGCCATTGGGCTTTCCGAACAAAGATATTTTTGGTAACTTCTGGTTCTAAACGTCCTAAATATCTTCCGTTTTGTGTGAGAAATGTTAAACAAATGTGACGTTCTAAAAGTTCACTGACGACGGCGGGAGAAATAGTAGCCCGTCCTAGTACTACAATTCCCTCTATTTTAATTAAAGGGATCTCTAAGATTGTTTTTTGTTCAGCTTTGACGGTGAGACGTTCGTCAACTTTACCGATAAAAGCATCGGCTTGTGTTACGTAAAGTGTTCCCATTTTTGATGATTCCTAGTAATAATTAGAGATTGGGTAAATAGATTTATTGGGTATAATTAAATACGGTTAACAAGGGTTGTTGGTGTAGATGATTGGTCTTTCAAGACGTGATAAATCGCGTCTCTACATGATGGTTTTGTTGCTCATTCTGAACTGTATTAGGGTATGATTTAATTGACTTCTTGATAACTTTTGACTTTATCGGTTGCTTTGGGCAAACATTGCGAATAAAGACTGCATCCTTGGCAGCGTTTGCTGTAGACTGGTTTTGGCATTGCTCCTGTTTCTAGGAGATTTGTCACAGATTGAATAGTAGCGATCGCACTTTGCCGTAACTCTGCATTAATCTCTACTAATTGCCGTTGATGGGAGTGGGCATAATAGATATATCCAGTAGTAACAGGTTGTCCTGTCATCTCTTCTAAACATAAGGCTTGGGCACAAACTTGTAACTCATCGTTATCCCATTCGCCTTTTCGCCCCCGTTTATATTCCACTGGATAAACTTCACCTGATTCGGCTTCAATTAAATCAGATTTGCCGATGAGTTTATATTGCTCAGACTTTAGCCAAATTGCTCTAATTTGCCAAGTTTCTCCTCGCTGTATATCGCTTGTGGTGTGGACGCGATCGTGTAAAGTTGTGCCTTCAATTGTATATTGATTATCGTTAAATTCTCCTGCACAAAACATCCGCCAACAGCGATGCGGACAATAGGCATATTGATTCAATGCTGCAATAGAAATATATTCAGTTTGGTTCATAACTTAGGTGGTTTTTAAATGATGTTTGAAATTAGGGAGAATATAGCCGCCTTGCCATACCCATCCCCATAGTTGTTTTTCTCCCAACACCGCAATACAAAGCAAAATCAGCTAAAGCGTTAATTTGCTTAATTTGTATTGGTTCAACTGTCCCTAAAATTTTATAAGTAACTTCGCCAAGAATGCCGATAAATTTGCTGCGAGAATCAGCTAATATTTCTGTGTGAATATTGACAAATGAGGGAAATATTGACTCGATCGCAATCTGAGTAAATTCTATGCCACTGTACTTATTCCACCGCGAAAGTAGGGAATTGAAAACAGATTCTCTAGTAGGAAGGGTAGTATCATACTGTCCTTGACGGAAGGCGGTAGGTGTGCAGAAGCTAAGGTTAATGGAAGAATTGCGTAGGCGTAGCCCGTCGCAGACATCGCTAGCTTCTTCGTATAATTGAGCGTAAGTACTGGCATTTGCCCAAGGTTGAATAGATTGGGGTGTGCCTTGAATGCTGGTAATATACAAGTCAGCCGGGCCAAGATGCCAAGGGCGATTGGGATTAAGATTTAGCCAAAGTTGGGTAAGTTTGCCAAATAGAGTGTCATCTAATAAAGAGATGCGCCACCAACAAGGTGTTCCGGCGGGAATGGGTTGTTGATGTGAATATTGCAATTTAGATCCCCCTTTACCACCCTTCAAAAGGGGGGAATTAATTTGTAAAGGAGAAAGGGTGAAAGCTTTATCTGCGGTGGAATCGTGCAAGCGATCGCCCAATGTGCTATCTACAGAACTAACGAGGGTTAAAAATAAGGCGTGGAGATGTCTACCTGTAAGATACTGTGGTGGAATAGGCGATTGAGGTAGCAAATTCAACACTAAACTATGAGGCATACTTTCTCTTTTTGGTTGTAGACTGAGTGATTCTTGACTCTACAGTGAACTCAGGGATTTCCTGGAGTTCAGTATCACTCAAACTATACTGTTCACAAACTAAACTTAAGCGATTTCCTGGGGTTTTGACTGCGTTAACCGAATGGGTTAAATCACCTTGAAAATAAACTAAAGTATTGAATTGGGGCTTAATTTGCCCAAGTTGGCGTTTGTGCGATCGCAATACCAGTTCTCCCCCTTCCATATCCGCAGGTACGCGCACATAAAGCACACTCACAACCGCAGGCGGTTCAATGGTTTTGGAGTAGGAACGCAGGGAGCGATCGATATGCGGATCGACACGGGAGCCTTCTTTTAGCTGTAAAGGATTGAGGTAAAAAGCATTACAACTTGGTTGGAGAGCCAAATCTAGGTAAGGTTTGAAGTAGGGAAACTGCTGTTCTACTTTTGCTAATCCAGAACGCTGAAATACTACAGAAAATCCTTTGGTGGCGACAAAATCGCGGTTGAGATTGTTGATAGCAAAGTAAGGACAAGCTTGGATCTCTCCCCACAAGTTGTTTAGGTAATCGCTGGGAAACGCGTTGGTTTGTTGTTGATAGTGTTTCACTGGGGATAGAGGAGCGATCGCTAAATGTGGTTTCTAAAATTTTGAAGACTGTCGAGTGATGATAGTAGTATTCTTTTAAGTGAGAAAAACTACATAGCGAGAAAGACCAATGAGAATTGATGATTACAATACAGCAAAGGCACTAACTGAAAAACTGAAAGAGAACTTACCCATTAAAGCACGAGCCGGGAAGGAGTTTTTGAAGACATTAAAGCAAAAAGGAGTAAACGCCGATCCAGACAGGGAGTTTGAAATTGATTTCGTTGGTTATTCAGGAGATGAAGGCGGGATTATGTGCGGACTAAAAGATCCAAATAATCCCGAAAGTAAAGAAAAATATGTTTCTTCTATTACTCACCTAAAGATTGATCCTAATCATCCTCTATCTGCTGAAGTGCAGACTTACCAACGCCAGCGAATACGTAAATTAATGTTGCAAGATTCCAGAGGTTTTAAAGCCGAGTTAATGACGATAGAGCCTCGAAAAAATAAAAGCCGTAGTAAAGGTTTTGGGTAAATAATTAATTCCGAAAGCGATATTCCATCCGAACTGGGATTTTTAAGTTTTGAATGCCATCAAATTGATAGTATTGACCTCGCATTTGGACATTCTGAATTAAGCTAACTGGAGGCATATTCACAACGTCATAGCTCATCACTTGATTGGTGAACATGACATCTAAAGGATTTAATGGATGGGTACAAGTGAATATACCTTCAGCAATTTTAGGCTTCGGTAATGGTTCAACCGTGACTTCAGCCTTGCTCATCCATTTACCCAAGCGAATCCACTTTGTTAGTTTGAGTTCTTTTTGGGAGATGACAAAAAACTCAAATTTACTTTCTGCTGCTATTTCTTTCGCTCTCCCAAAACTGGGGATATTTTTCTGGGTTTTCTCCATTTCAACGTGGTAGTTGTTATTAGCATACTTCCAGGTGTTGAGGATGGACGAATGATTGAGCGATCGCGCCGGAGTTACGTAAATTCCCTGTTGATTGAGTGGCGTTAAATGCTCCTCATATTTTGGCACTTGTTCGGGGCAAAAATAGCGATAAGAATGTTCTTCAGCAACGGTAGTAGAGTAGATTTGGCTATCAACTAATAAGAGTGCATAACAGAGAGCGTAATTGTGAATTAGGGCTTCTGTTTCATACAATCGCCCGATTTCACGAGTTGCGTAATAAAGGCTGTCATGAAGTTCTATTTGACAACGGGAAATAAACACCATTACTCTTTCCCCGCTTTAGCAGTAGTTTTCTTCTTGCTAATATGCTTCTTGGCATAATCTTTAGCTTCTGCATCAGCCTTCTGCAAAATTGCCTGAATTCCTTTCTCATTTCCTGTTAAAGTTTTGACTTCATTTATTAGGGATACAAAAGCATCACCAATAAAATCTGTGTGAACAATAAACTCGTCAGCCATTAACGCCTCAATAGCATTTTTAGCAGCAGTAATTACATCATCTTCATCTAGTGGATCGGGAGCATTTAAAGTATTATTAGCCTTCATTTGGTCATATATTGCTTGAGTCCAACGCAGATTACTAGTAATTTCTCCATCAGCAAATACAACGCCAATTAACTCATTTCTGACGCGACCTGTACGGGTAGTTTGCGCTCCATAATGACGAGTTCGCAGAATGTTATTAAAAACGTAAAGGAAGCTAGCTTCAGTGGGGTCTTTAAGTGTGACAATACTAGGAAAGAAAACTTGTGGTCTGATGTGGTCTTGTTCATTATATCGGCTAGCAACTTCACCTGGTTTAGAACCATTTTCTCCCTTAGAAGCCATTGTGCCATTTTCAAAAGGAGCATTAAGGGTGAAAGTTTCATGAGAATCATCGAAAGCTGTAATTGAAAATGCCGTATCTACTACAACCTTAGATTTTTCAGAACCAGAATCACCAATAGCAAATCCGTAAATAATGCAATCAGGATTATCCATTGCAAAACTCACGTTGTATTCGCATTCTTCAGCCGTCATTAAACCATAGTTACGCAGTAATTCCCGACCAACTAAACGCTCTGGTGTAGATTGTTTACGCTTGAACATTGACAAACGGCTAATTGTGGTTTTATCTTTAACTCCTGCTCTTACCCGTGCTTTATTCAGTTCTGCATCTGTCTGGAATAAAGGATAAGATTCAGTAATCCGAACAGTGAGAAAGTGAGCATATTTACCCATTGGTTTGTAGGGAATTTCAGCTTGGAAGAATTTCGGTTCAACAGTTTTTAAAAGTGACATAATTTATCTCCACAGAATTATTTACTAGTTGTTTAGGCAAAATGGAACTTATTGATTACCATCATCATTAGATTCAGTAGATTGTTCATTTCTAGCTGAGTTTTCTTTGTCATCTTCTAAACGGTAAAGAAATTCACAAGTATGACGAATTAAGTTGACTTGACGACCAGTTAAACGAGCGCGATCACCTGCAAATGATTTCTCAAATACCTCGGTTACAAAATACCTCGCAAAATCTAAAACAGCTTGTCGTTCTTCTTCTCGTTTGCTCATGATCCAATGTCCTTCAGCAGTAGAAGCATGAACACGATCCATGAGTTTAAAAACTTCTGCTGCAACAGCCGCAACTAATGTTTCTCCCTGAAACACACTTGACTCAGCTTTGAGTATAGTTTCAGCCGCAATATCAACTGGTTTCAACACAGCATTAGACTTAGGATTATAACGCTTATTCGCTCGGTAAAATCTGCGGTATAAATCTGTTAATTTCTTAGGATGATTCAGACTTGATGCTTCTCCCACAATTAATTGCTCCATATTAGTGTCATATTTCACATAAGGGTCAAAACAAGGATAAAAATGATAGGCATAAAGCCGGATTTTTTCAATTCGTGCTGTTTCTGATCCTTGGTTACGCACCCAGCGATTGAGATAAGAAAAGACGTACAACGGACTGGTTTCAAAATCTTTAGCCAGTTCTGTAAATCTTCCCCAGTTGGCATCGTAACCAGACTTACCTTGCCTAGCATTCACATCTAAATGAATGGTATAAGCGGCGGTAAGCACATTTAAAGGTGCTGGGTATTGGATGCCGTTTTCGTTCCAGCCTTCGAGGATGTAGTCAAGACGGAAGCGATCGCGCCTTACTAAAGCCCGGAAAGCATGAGGCGCACTATCGAGGAAAACGCTTTCCTCAAATTCAGCGCCATCATTAAAAGGTGGAATTGGCGACTCTGAAACCACAGTTTTAACATCTAAAATCATCGGGAAAGCAAACGCTAACCAAGTTGGCATTACCCATGATTCTGTATCGGTGCTGTCTCTTCCAGGCGGGAGTGCCATGAAGTAAAATGTTAAAGGCTGGTCTTCAGGATAGGAAAGCTTAAAGGTGCGATCCTTGTCACGTTGGAGGTTTTCATCAATTAAGAAACTATCTACACTTTGGTAGCGATCGCGTCCCAAGTCTGCCTGTAAATCTTTACTGATAAAATGATTGCGAACGCTGGTATCAAAGCGAGTTTGAGCAATACCATTGTATGCTTTCTGCAAAAACTTATTAGTCTCTGGAGTAAAGTAATAAGTAGGATAAAAGTAGAGATAGCGATATTTACCATCTTCAAATCGCTTACCTACAGCTTGAGTTTGATTCATCAAGATTTGCCTCAGCATCATCTCCACACCTGCAATACTGGAGATATTACGTTTAGCGTTAGAACCTCCTAACATTTGCTTGTTTGTATAAACTTGTGGCGTAAATAAAACTGCTGATTCCATTTGCTCAGTAACCGTGTAAGCAGAATGAGAAATTGAGCAGATTAATTGTTTCCCTCGCCCTGCTTTTTTCGCAGCGTTGTAGTTTGCCAACTCCTTAAAAAAGATTTCGGCTTGGTCGGTAGGTGATTTTTGTCGCGTTTCATTTGGAAGCATAATCACGCGATCGCACCAATCCCTTAAATCTTTCCATTCATCAGGTAGTTTGTACTGATTAATGATTGGTTCAATAACTTCTATCCATCGATTAACCAGACTTTGACAAATTTCACGAACGTCTTCTTGTCCTGGATTACATTTAAGGTATTGCGTTGCAATATAATACCAGTCATACGCTATGCCTCCAGTATCTTTAAGTTGCTGAAGTGCAATAATTTCAGATTTATACTCAGATAAATTAAGAAAATCAATAGCTATCTCTGTTAGATTAATAGTTGGAATTGAAGGGAGTTCTTTGTTGTTTTTAATTAGGGCTTTAACTCTATCAAGATACTCTTTCCAAAATTTTCCAGTTATTAAAGCTCCTAACTCTGCCAAATGATCTATACGAATATCTTCTGCAAAATCGATTTCGATATTCTTAGCTAAAATACCTTTACGCTGGAATTGAGCCAAATTAGTAGCTTTATCTGCTGCCTTGCTGGTTTTTACTTTACTCGGTACTGCATCAACAGTAAACTGCATTAAGCCTTTGATGTCGAGGAAGAGATTGTAGTAGTCAGCATATTTCATCCCAATATTTCCCCGACTAAATCCAACTTTTCGGAGTTGAAGTTGATTAGCGCAGAGTTGTTTTATCGTATCAATAACGCGATCACCTAATCCTTCTCGACTAATTTTTGGAGCATCTTTTCTAGCTAAATAAATTACTCCTGTGGGTAGGTAAAGCAGTATTTCATAGTAGGTTTGATCCTCAGTATTGAGGCTAGTATGTGCTTCCATTAAGGCATTATTAACTACATTAGTTAATACACCCCGGTTTTCAGCAATGCTGTGATATGTAAATTTTAGTTGTCCATCACTCAAATTATGTATAACTTCTTGGAGCCTAGAGTTCTCTGCGTCCTGGGGATGTTTAACAATTGAGGCGAGAGAATCAGCCAAACAAGTTAAATCAGACAGACTGCGAAGGGTACGGTCTTTGAGAAGAGGATTCAACCCAAATTCAGAAAAATTCCAGTTAGTATCCCAACGACGTTGAGCATTATAAGCCATACACAACAAATCATCTAGATACTCAGGGTAAGCTTCAGGATTTTCTGGATTTATAAAGTTATCTAGTCCTAACTGGTGAACTTTTTTATCAATAATTTCACGATGTTCTGCTAACGGCAACTTGCGGCAGTTTTCAGGTACATCAGGAAACTTTTCAAAATCATGTAAAATAAATCCAGCAATTACTAATCTACGTTCTCGCTCTTTCACCACTCGCTGCACTGTGGTATTGAGTTTTTCTAAACGTTTCTCAATTAAATTTGCTGGGAATAATCCATTTAGTAAGTGAGTATTCAGCGATTGGTCAGCAGCGTTATCTCGTCTAACTTTAGTTTTCCCTTCTGCTTCTCGCTGTTGGTCAATTTCATCAAAAAACTTACCGCCTTTCGCCGTTACACCAATTGCTATCCGCAACAGATTTGGTAAAACATACTCACCAAAGTCTGCCATTACCTTATCATCTGGATTTTGAGCCTCAATTGCTTCTCGTAATAGCTTGAGTGTTAATAATTCGCCTTCGCTTTCAATAGTGCGGTTTGAAGAATCACCATCAAAACCAAAATCACCTGATAACCAATCATCATTAGACATTTTCAAACTCCATTTTTTACTCCACGCCTTCTAGCAACTTGGCAACTTGCTCTGGAGCCGGAAGCTGATTTTTTAATTCTTGAGGCAACGTAGAAAACAGTTTATAAGTTGCTATACCAATTGGTTTATTCGATTCTCTGAGTGCATACTCAACAATAGTTTTATCTTTGGATTTGCAAAGAATAATTCCAATTGAAAGATTTTCGTCTGGAAATCGAGATAAATCATCTAAAGCCGCCAGATAAAATTGCATTTTTCCCACATACTCAGGTAGGAACTCTCCAGTTTTTAACTCAATCGCAACTAGACATTTTAATTGGCGGTGATACAGCAACAGGTCAATAAAAAATTCTTTATCGCCAACTTCTAAGCGATACTGACTACCAACAAAAGTAAACCGCCCACCCATTTTTTGCAAGAATGGTTCAACTCTTGCCAAAATCGTCTGTTCTAGCTGTCGTTCACTGTGTTCATCTGCTAGTTCTAAGAAATCAAAAGTATATTCATCTTTGACAGCTAGTTTTAATTGGTTACGGATTTCTGCTGGAACAGTTTTATCAAAGTTAGTCTGATTCAACAGAGTCTTTTCATAGGTTTGATTTTCAATTTGGTGAATCAAAACATTCTTTGTCCAGCCAAATTTACGAGTCATTCTGATATAGAATTCCCGTTCTAGGTCATCTTTGCACTTCTCTACAATGACCAGATTGTGAGTCCATCCAATTTCTCGCACCATTGGTGCGAGTTTTTCATTGTTGACATAAGATTCATAAAAAAGCCTCATCCGCCAGAGGTTAGCAGCAGAAAATCCGCTAATTCCTGGAAACTCTGCTTGTAAGTCTTTTGCTAACTGTTCTACTACGGATTTTCCCCAACTAGCGCCCTGCTGTTGAGTAACAATTATCTGTCCAATGTCCCAGTAAAGGTTAATCATTTCCCGATTAACTGCTTTTAGTGCTTCGTACTGAGCTGAACGAATACGCTGTTTTAGTTCCATTAGTAGATGTCTGTAATCGTCTGAAATGGGGTTAATCATACTCAACTCTAATTTCTAGAAGTCCCTAAACTCAGTTCAGTAAAATTGAACTGAAAATTTCCTGTGATTTTTAGGAAAGAGGGAAGCTTTGCTAAAACTCATTGCTTTAAGATTTGGTGTTACCAGTGACTCGCTCAACCATCAGCTTTCAATCTGTTGGGGATAGAGACTACCTACGCCTGACCTTAATACCGCAAGCTGCTAATGAGTTTCCCTCTGAGATGGGGATTCTCTAATTTAGTCTAGAGAAATCCCTAGATAAGCTATCGCATCAGTTATGCTGCCAATAACCGATATTGAAATTGGTTATGAGCAACTTTTCGCTTTTCAATTAAGTAGCCTTTCTTGCGAGCTTCAAACACCGTGTGTCCAAATCGCCAACTAACCTTAGCGGCTAGTTCGTCGCCTAAATGCCACTTACCATCTTTGAGAACTGAAATTAGTCGCTCAAGGTTTGTCAATTTGACAAGCATGATTATCACCTCCTTTAAAAACTCTCTCATACAAATACTTCAGCCCAAATGCTTGTTGTATGGGGACTTCAGCAATTTGTATAATCTGACGCTACATAATGCGATAGCTCTTGTCAAGCATTTTAATAAGATCAGACTTATTCAACAAATGATAAGCGTTGACTTATTCAACCTTGTATGAAATCCTTGTATACATGGAGCTTTACGCGCACAAAAAATAATCCTTTGAAATCCCTATTAGGGATTGAAACGAATAAGTCTGTGCTTAAAACCGTAAGCTCTTGTCATAAATCAACTAAAATCCCTATTAGGGATTGAAACTTCAAACAACCCATATCTCATCTCCTTTGCTTTTAAACGTGTATGCAAGGGTATCCAGCAGCAGTGCAGAGTGACCAAAAGCGATCGCATAGGGCGCAGTAGCATCATGAAAGCTATACTGATCGCTGATGCCATAAATCTGAAAATTCATCGGTAGCCTTAGCCGCATCCGCACTTCAGCAAGAGGACGGCGAATCACGTAACAAACCAAACCTTCCTTTTTTAGGCGTTTGTTAATTTCCCCAACCCAATAGTTGTCAGGTTGCCAAATTTCCACACCTGTCAAAACCTGAACTTTCCAAGCGTCAGCAATTGGCTGCAAGTTTCCAGAATAGGTAAATTTCCAGTTCAACCGTTCCTCTCGGTAGGAACGCAACTTCATAAATGCTAGACAATGAGCAAATCTACCTTTGGCAATGGATTGTCCGGTGCGTTCTACGGTTCCTTTGAGTGTCCGTATAAATGCCGCTTCCGTCCACATTTCAATTTCTAAATTGCCCAAAATACCCGGTAAATCATAGGTTTTAAACCTATCAGCCTCGTTTTCTTCCGTTAAGTCGTATAAACCACATTGCAAAGGACTTGAACCTCGAAAACTAGCAGCATCCTCAGCAATGGGATTTCCTGATTTACCAGAAAGTGCTTGCCAATCTTTCGCCCATCCTTGAATACGTCCGGCTTGTGACTTCAGACTTGTTTCAAATACTTCCTCACAAGCTTCTTGAAACTTGTCTCGGCTTTGTGCATACTGTTGTTTAATTGTGCGATCGCTCAACTGATAAAACAGCCAAAATGATTGCACAGCCCCCCATCGACGATAATAACCACGAAAATCGTTGATTTGTCGATAATTCTCAGTGATTGTATTGTGAAAAAAGGGGCGATCGCAAATACTATTTACCTCTAAAGATGGAACATCTACCTTAAATAAACGCTCTACTAAGAAATTAGGAACAAGAGCAAAAGCTGTAAAATTATCAAACTTTATTTCATGACCATCTTTTTCATATCCATCATGTCTTCCTAAGCGTCCTAAACGTTGAATAAAGTTACCTGCATCGAATGATTCAAAAATTAGAAAATTGATTTTGAAATCAACCCCAACATCAATTGTGCTAGTGCCAATAACCAAGTCAGCCGAAAGACTTCGCTCCTTTTCTCCTTTTCCCGATAGCCCTGTATTCTCTCCAACTTTCAATCCGTAAGGCTGTAAAATTTCCCGAAAAAATTTAGTTAGGCGTTTGACTGCTGCAATTGAGTTAAGAATGATTGCGCCTTTACTTCCTGGATACTGCTGAAACTGAGCCAAAATCAAATCACTATTCTCTTTTAGCCAGGTTTCCGAAGCTTTGAACGATGGTTCCAAAGGAATAAAATTCAACGAAATTGTCCGTGCTACCTGTCGCCAGCCCTGTGTTTGCAGTTGCTGACCTTCTTCTGGTGTATCGGGGAATTGATATTTATTTTGTTTGAGAGGATCAATTTCTTTACAACGAAATCCTGCTTTTTCTAATCGCCCAATTAAGTTTGTATCTGGTGTGGCTGAGAGAAACAGAAATTTCTTGCGGCGATTTGTACAGCGAATTAACAACATTGTGTTAATCACGCTAGCAATTTGGGGAGCAGCAAAAACGTGAAATTCATCAAAAATAAATAAGTCAAAATCTTTATCAATTCTGCCCCATAACTTATCTGGACTATCGCCGTGAATTATATAAGCACCTCGATGTAAGTAGTGAAAAATATCAGGGTTAGTTAATAATGCTTCTCTCTGGTTAGTCAGAGTTGCGATCGCAGCTCCTTTTTTCAATCCCTCATTTTCAGCATAAATCTCTAAATCAGCCCCACTGAGTCGCACTACACGCGGCTGATTTGCTGGCTGGAATTTTTCTACATATCCTCTAATCTGCGTTTCTTGATCGCGGGCGAGTTCATTGGTTGGGTAAAGTCCGATTGCAGAAAATTCACCCTGAAGCACTTCTAGATAAGCCGCTAGACTTTTACCATCGCCAGTCATTGCAGTGTTGAACACAACATCAATATTTGGATCGCGCAATGCTTCTAAAGTTGCGGCTTGATGCCAAGAAAGCAACCAATCTTTAGGTAATTTCACACCGTCAGGTGTTGGGACGGTTTGAGAATAAACAGGCTTGAGAGTAATTTTGTATGCTTCCGTCATTTGTCTTTTCCCTCCACCTCAATATCCTGATATTCTTGAATACTTCCTTGTCGAATTATCCATAATTTACCAGCCACATCTGCTGCTTCAAGTCCAGCAATTAGAGTTTCTGTAACTGTACGATAATCTTCAAAACTAGGACGAGATGGTAAACGAATGACTAGAATTACTGTATAGTAAGAAGGATTATATTTAAGACGATTTCCAAATCCTCTATCTATCGTTACTAAACATCTATTCTCGCTACGACAAATATCAATTAATTCCTCATCATGAGTTGAAATTAAACCTTGTTCTCGGACAGTGGCAACATCATGTCCTGCAAGACGCAATAATGTAGCTACTCGCAAACTACCAAGATTTTCATCAAGTTTAATATTCACTTTTTTGATTCCTTTTGCAATCCTAAAGGAATTTCTACATAACTATCTCTTGTCATCTCCGCAGCGTATGTAATACAGGCTAGGATATCTTCTCTTTCCAAACCGGGATATTCTTCCAATATTGTTTCTATTTTTTCTCCACTTGCAAGAAGGTCGAGAATTAAACTAACCCATATACGATGACCTTTAATACAAGGTTTACCAAAACAAATATTTGGATCGATGGAAATTCGGGATAGTAAATCGTTCTTAGTCATTGAAACTTCTCCAAATTTGTCGTAATTCTTCTCAATGAATCCTCTTCTCCTAATTCTATATTCGGACTTACACTTAAATAGTGTCCGTAACTGGTTGTTAAAAACTATATTGACACGCAAAATAGAAGTTGACAAGAGAGTTTACGTATAAAGCACACGGACATTTTTAATGAGTCGAAAAGGTCAATCCATTACACTGTCGATATCAGAACGTGATAAAGCCGAGCTAGAAGCGATCGCTCGTGAATTCGGTATGATGTGGGGAGAAGAGCCTAACATCTCGAAGTTAATTAAAGCGATCGCTCAACGTAAGTTACTCATCGGTAACAATAACGATTGGAAAGAACCACGCATCAGGGCATTACATAGATGTATCAATGCGTTGACAGACATCGGGCAAATTGAACAAGCCCAAATTATTGCAAACTTACTTCTCGAACGCAGCGAACTATCATTACCGTTGCGGGGCGAAATCGAACGTTTCTTAGAGAATTTGCCCCCACCTTGGCGCTTAGAAATAGATCGCTACATCTTGCGCGAAGAGCCTTTTCAGCTTTCCTATCAAGATGCAGCAGAGCGTGTGTTTAATTTTACCGTTCGCCATGCCAAAGTTACACCCCACGAAAAGCGGCAATATCTTGATTGTTGGTGTGAAGAAACAGAAGGAAACTTTGATATACCAGAACTGGTTCACAACTGGAGTTTGCGATTAGACAGGATTACAGAAGCTGCTGTCATGCCAATTTCTGGTGAGTGGCGTACTAATTTGGCTGAGATAGAAGTGGAAATGCATCTATTTGCTGGCTTGGCTTTTGCCTATCAAGCTAAACCAGAAGATGAAATTAATGAATGGTTACCAGATAAAGCGCGAGTCCGGCGAGTTGTTAGGCGAGTATCTAGTACATTTTGGTTTATACGAGAAGTCATGCAGTACGCACCTGATTGTGTAGTGATATTACCAGAGAATGTGCGCGATCGCCTGAAAGAAAAACTCCGCACCCTATGTCAGTTGTACGATATCGAAACCAGGGAATGAAAGAATGCCAGAAATTAGCCGTTTTTTCGGAATTATCATCACGATGTACTATAACGACCATCCACCGCCACACTTTCACGTTCGCTACAATAACCAGAAAGCCATAGTCAGCATTCAAACCCTAGAAATTTTAGAAGGAGAACTGACTGCCAGACTCTTTAAACTGGTAACAGAATGGGCAATTTTGCATCAAGTCGAATTGATGGAAAACTGGGAACTAGCTAGAGACAATCAAACCTTACAGAAAATTTCCCCATTAGAGTAAATCATGCTCAAAGATATAATTGCAGTTGAACCAAAAGAAAACTATCAGCTTCACATCCGCTTTGAAGATGACGTTGAAGGAGTAATTGATATTAGTAAAATCGTTAAATTTACAGGTGTATTTGCGCCTCTGCAAGATAAAGAATACTTTGCTAAAGTGTGCGTCAACCCTGAATACGGAACAATTCAATGGGAATCGGGAGCCGACTTAGACCCAGATGTTATTTATGCTTTGATTACAAAACAGCCCATTCCACAATATCAACTAAGTTCTGTTTCAGCTAATTCTGCTGATTGAAATTACAAAAACCCAACCTTGAACTTTCCTTCAACTCTTTCCCTCTCCGACTCGGAGAGGGACGGTTTTACATAGTAAAACCAGGGAGAGGTTTTTATTTGCAACCCCTAACATACTTGACAAAAGTACACTTCCATAAGATGCACTCATGTAGCCGTTATCTGCGATCGCCTATAGTCATCTACAATACGTAAGTAAGACAAATCACGTAATAACAAGGCTTCCAGACATCAATTCTAAAAATTAAAGAAAAAAATAATTACTAATTGCTTAAAAATTCCGGTTTATTTGGCTTTGGGGTGATAAATAAAAATAATAGCGTTGAATGTCATGCTTCTTAACACGAAGGATTACTGAAATTCTTCGTTGCTTTCAGGATGACCAGAGTACATCAAACAACATCTGCCGCCAATCAGTTTTTTGCTGGCGATAGTTCTGCGCTACCAAGCCTTTTGATGCAGCTACATCAATAGGCTTCTACCACAAAAATTGCTCTAGATGTATCTAAGTAACGCTGATAAAGTCTAAAGATGCCACAGTATCTAGGAGCGAATTCTAAAGCAATTGTAAAAGACTTGGTGCCATTTTGGCAGGTTTTTATCCCAAATATGGGATATTAGTAGATTGTACAAATCTCTATTGTTATTCACTATCTACCGACAACTGCTGAGTACAAGTTTAAGTAATTTAATGAAGTAGGAAATAATACATGGTATTATCACTGTCTTCTCATAACGTTATCCAGTATCTGCTAGAAGCGGGGCTGTGTAGCTCAGAAGATGGCGCATCAGATAAATCTGAGTTGCCAGGAATTAGTAAGAACAATTTCGGTTTACTAGTGACTCTAGCAGATAATCGTCAACTGCTCATTAAACAAGAACGTAACCTTAAAAACAATGACGGCGCTCCTCATGAATTGTTCCAGGAGTGGCTATTTCATCAGTTGCTCCAGCAGTTTCCAGTTCTCGGCAATATTTCCGCCATTGCACCATTGGTAGTCCATTTTGACGAAGAAAATTCTATTCTTGTCCGCAACTACTTAGGTGATTATCTAGAGCTTGCGACATTCTACCACAACAATGATATTTTTCCACAAGAAATTGCTACTGCGATCGGCACTACTTTAGCGGGACTCCATCGCGCAACCTATAACCGCCGAGAATATAAAGATTTTATGGCAACTGCTCCTCAAGGAGAGTTTCGCTATGGCTTTTACAATCCGGCGCAAGGGATAGAGTCAATTGGGCGGGAGATTTTTGGGACGGTTCCCACGGAGGCGCTGAAATTTTATTTACTATACCAGCAGTCTGAGAGTTTGGAATCTGCGATCGCTGATTTGGCTTATGATTGGAATCCTTGCTGCTTGACTCACAACGACCTGAAATTGAACAACATTTTGGTTCATTCTAGGTGGGAGAAACTAGATAATTGTCTAGTACGACTAATTGATTGGGAAGCTTGTTCTTGGGGAGATCCCGCTTTTGATTTAGGTACTTTACTAGCAAGCTATTTAGGAATTTGGCTCAAGAGTCTCGTAGTAGACCCCACCATTGAGTTAGAAGAATCTCTACATCTAGCATTGACACCGTTGGAGAGTTTACAACCTTCAATCATTGCTCTAATTAGGGCTTATCTAAATGCTTTCCCAATGATTTTGGAATACCGCAGTGACTTCATTGTGCGAGTTATTCAGTTTGCGGGGCTAGCACTGATTCATCAAATTCAGGATATGATTACCTGCCAAAAATCCTTTAATAATGCTGACATTTGTATGCTCCAAGTAGCTAAAAGTTTACTGACGATGCCGCAGCAAGGTGTACTAACTATTTTTGGGATATCAGAGTTAGAGATTCTGAATCCTGTAGCAAAAATCCATAAACTTACTCAACCTGTAAAAGAGCCACAGCTACTTCGTCTTTATTACGATAAAACTCGGCTGCGTGGTTGTTAATGGCAAGGAGTAGAACAATTCTGTTAGCGGATATAGGACTCATATTTGATTTTTGAACAAAACTCAGTACACCTTTATTCCTTCTTCCCAGTCCCCAGTTCCCAATCCCTTACCTTTAGGACTGATTCAGAAATCAAATCGGATTGCTATAGCTAAGGTTTAGCCCATTCTGGCTCCTGACTGCTGAATTCTGTTTTTTAAAGTTTAAGTTCTAAATGGATTAATGCTAAATTACTCTATCAATCAACCGCTAACTTCTCTATTCGACATTGCTAAAAATATCCAGATTGAGTCTAATTTTTGTATTTATCATCCCAATTATCAACCCTTTGGTCTGCCGACTAAAATAGCTGAGAGATTTCAGCACAATTCTGTAGATTTACAACAGAAGTATCTCACTTTACTACTGCGGAACTTTCTCTATGGGATCTATTACAATGGCTCTCTACAAAGTACTTTAGCAGTCAATACTGACACGCCAAAGCAGAATTTAGCAGATAATTCCATTTTGGAAATTGATTGGAACTTTTACGAGCAATTGCACGCCAGTAATCACGGTATAGGTTACTTTGACCCTCGATGGCAGGTGTTGCGTAAAGAACCTGATGGTACTATGGCGGTGACTAAAGGCGGTTTAACACTTTATGTTGAGCCAGACTGCCATTTAAAATCCAGCAAGAAATCTACCAAAGTGGGTGACATGGTAGCAATCTGGATGCCCAAAAATAGAATGCAAAATGGCTGTTACTTGGCAGTTAGCAATGTCGGACAAGAACAACTAAGTAACCCTGATGCTGATTTGGGAGCAGGGCGAATTTACTTTAACTTTACGCCATCTGGTGCGATCGCTCTCATGGAAAGTCTGACACTGCAATTGAATGCAGCCTCAATTCCCTTTAGCTTTCAGGTTCTCCACAATCCCAGTGCATACGGACGCTATGATTCGGGATTGCTCTACTTTGAACTCCCCGACTATCCAGCGATTCGCACAATCCTTGAGGCTGTTTATTTAGAAAATCAATCCTATTTCCAGCCCAAAATTCCTTTGTTTACAAAATTTTTAGCGCCGGGGTTAGGTTTAGCCGAAGAACCAATTCAAAAATTTGCAGCACAAGAAAGTTTTGGGATGAACCGTTGCCAAATTGTCGCTAATGCTTTGTTTGAAGC
The DNA here is from genome assembly GCF_003113895.1 of Nostoc commune NIES-4072. NCBI lineage: Bacteria > Bacillati > Cyanobacteriota > Cyanophyceae > Nostocales > Nostocaceae > Nostoc > Nostoc commune. Next base: position 134,774 of record NZ_BDUD01000001.1, read on the forward strand.
TTGGCAAAAGGGTAAGAATGCGATGGAAGAACGGATGAGGACGATTGATGAACATTTTGCACGACACCTAATAGATTTACAGCGTCCTTATCTTAATCCAAGTTCTGAGGATATATATAAACCAATACATTTGGGTTAAGGGTAAAACTCTTTGTCAAAGTCAATTTTTTTTAACGTATGAAACTTACGCACAGATAATGGAAAATTGAACCACAGAGACACAGAGAAGACGGAGTAATAAGAGTTTGAGATGTATGTTGCGTAAGTCAACATTTAAATATGGAATATCTTAGATAAGAAACAAAGAAATACAAAAATTGGGAAAAGGGTGGGCAAGCTTGCCCACCCTAAACCATTATTTAATTGGTACTACTTTACAGGTGCTTGAGTAGCAGTCTTGCCAACTAACATTGCGGTATTTTCGTCACTTTCGAGAATACCGAATTCAATCAACAATTCTTCTAACTCTTCCATTTCAATTGGGGTAGGAACGGCGAGTTTGTCGTTGTCGATGATCTTTTTAGCTAGTATGCGATATTCGTTACTTTGATTGCTATCAGGTGCATACTCGTTAACAGTCATCCGGCGCAATTCTGCGTGTTGTACAATGTTGTCACGAGGTACGTAGTGAATCATTTGGGTGTTCAAACGTTTTGCCAAGGTTTCGATTAAGTCGATTTCCCGGTCAACGTTACGGCTGTTACAAATCAAACCACCCAAACGCACACCGCCAGTGTGAGCATATTTGAGAACACCACGAGCGATGTTGTTAGCTGCATACATCGCCATCATTTCACCAGAGGTAACGATGTAGATTTCTTGTGCCTTGCCTTCACGGATAGGCATTGCGAAACCACCGCACACAACGTCTCCCAAAACGTCGTAACTTACAAAATCAACATCTTTGTAAGCACCATTTTCTTCTAAGAAGTTGATGGCGGTGATAATACCCCGACCAGCGCAACCTACACCAGGCTCAGGCCCACCAGATTCCACACAACGTACATCGCGGAAACCGGTCAGCATTACTTCTTCGAGTTCAATATCTTCTACAGCGCCGCGTTCAGCAGCTAATTGCAGAACGCTTGTTTGAGCTTTACTGTGTAGCATCAAACGGGTAGAGTCAGCTTTAGGATCGCAACCAACAATTAAAATGCGTTGACCCATTTCAGCCATAGCTGCTAGGGTATTTTGAGAGGTGGTAGATTTACCAATACCGCCTTTACCATAGAAAGCTATTTGTCTAATTTTTTCGTCAGTCATGGTTGTGTTTCCTACAATGATTTAATTGATGGATCGTAAGCTTGATGTAGTTGTTCACCCTTGGCGTCGTAGGGAAGTAGAGTCTGTTGTCGCTAGACATCGCATCCTGACAAAAGCAGTTAAAATCAGAATATATTTACCCACGAAGCGATAGCTTAAGGGATAGAGAAATCTCTATTTCCTAATAACGAAGCCTTTAAAACTTTGACTTCAGCATTGTCAGTTGTTGTAACAGAATCCCAAATGGTTGCTCAAGCCTGAAGAGTGGTTGCAGCAGGAATTCAAATGAACGCAGATTTGTTCCCTGAACCACACAACCAACCAAATTGCAATCCACTCTAAATGGTCACTGCAACTTCTCTGATTTTGCTGATGTCAAGTCGCTAAGAACTTCTATAGCGCTTCTCGTTTTGTGATTGATGCAGCAGGATGAATTTCAGCCCAAAAGCGACAGCTACAGGTGCAATACTATAATGCTTGCACAGGCAACCTCTAACACTCTGGCTGAGATAATATCTTGGTGAGTTTTGACAGTATGGTTAAATTCCTAAAAGTGGAACAACACCATATTGCTTGAAGTTTTCCTTCCAAAAGTCAGCAACTGCTTCAACTTAGTTCGCGGTTGAAATTGTTTGCTTCCGCAAGAATAAGTTCGTAAATATTCTGTATTTCTATGGATTTGTCAGGCTGTACTAAGAGTCTTTCTTCCCAGACTCCAAGAGTAATCGCCTTTTGTGGGTAATGCTCTAGCTAGGTTGGCCAACTCTTATTGGCTCATACCCAGATAAATTTCGATTGACTTCAAGTTGTTACAAAGGCTACTATCCTACTCAATCTAGTTTTAGATTTTAGTGACAAAAAGATGTAGCGAAGTGAAGCGGACTTACCAGAGCAAAAAAACTTTCTTGAGCTTGCCTCAAAGTTTCTTGAAGTCTTTTGTGCTTTTCCTTTTTTGATTCCTATAAAAACCATAACATACATCTCACTAATTTATTTATCGAATCTCAAATTATTTATCTATTCGTCAAAGCACTATCTTTCTAATCTTTAGTAGCTATAGGTTACGCGTTAATAGGTTGTAAATTAGTGAAATTATTTATCATAGCTAATTTGTGCAGTTAGATACTTTTGGGTATTTTCTAAAAGTATTTAAAGCTAATGTTTGACAAGTTAAGGCAAGAGACGCGATAAATCGCCGTCTTTACAATAATCAGTCCTTTGTAGAGACGGCAATTTATCGCGTCTTCGCTTTGCGATAAGCGGCGTGTCATCAAAAAACCTTATCCGAACCGTATTGGAATAAATTTTGCGATCGCACCAAGCACCAAGCACCAAACACCCAACCCAAGCGATCGCAATTATAGTTAAGTTAAACAAAGTGAATTATCAAAAATAATCATAATACACAAAAAACTCCCTTTTCAAATAAAGGGAGTCAAGAGTTACTGATTAAAAATTAACTTCTACCATCACGTTTCGGTGTTTCGCTCAGTCTGTAGCAGCTTCCGCTTTCCCTGTAGGAACTTCTGCTTTAACGTTTCGGTGTTTCGCGCAGCCTGTAGCAGCTTCCGCTTTCCCTGTAGGAACTTCTGCTTTAACGTTTCGGTGTTTCGCGCAGCCTGTAGCAGCTTCCGCTTTCCCTGTAGGAACTTCTGCTTTAACGTTTCGGTGTTTCGCGCACTCTGTAGCAGCTTCCGCTTTCCCGTTTCGGTGTTTCGCGCAGTCTGTAGCAACTTCCGCCATGAAGATAGCTACGAGTATCAGATGGCTGGAGGTATTTGTAAAAGCGCATCGAAAACACAGGTTCCAATGTTCAGCCGGGGGAGTTTCAAATTGGCTGTTTGCGCCAATTGCGTTTTTTAAGCTTTGTTTGCCAAGACTCCATGTAAGTGTAGAAAACTGGCGTTAAATAAAGTGTGAGAAACTGCGAGAACACTAACCCCCCAACTACTGCTAAACCAAGGGGGCGGCGTGTATCTGCTCCGGCTCCTAAACCGAGGGCGATGGGTAGCGTACCCATAAGTGCTGCCATTGTCGTCATCATAATTGGACGGAATCTCACTAAGCAGGCTTCATAGATAGCCTCATAAGGGGTTTTGCCATTTTGACGAGCAATAATTGCAAAGTCAACCATCATGATCCCGTTTTTCTTCACAATGCCAACCAGCAGGATAATACCCACGAAAGCGTAAATATTCAAGTCAACTTGAAACAGCAACAGCGTCAGCAGTGCCCCAAATCCAGCAGAGGGTAAGCTAGAAAGGATTGTCAACGGGTGAATGAAGTTTTCGTAGAGAATCCCCAATACAATATAAATCACGAAGATGGCAACCAGTAGTAGCAGTCCTAAGCCCTGAATTGATGACTGGAATGCCTGGGCTGAACCTTGGAAGCCTGTACTAATAGTAGGTGGCAGTGTTTGACGGGCGAGTTGCTCAATTTTCCCTGTGACATTACCGAGTGACACTCCTGGCTTTAGGTTAAAGGAGAAGGTGACTGATGCAAGTTGCCCTTTGTGGTTGATAGTCAAGGGCCCCACATCTTTGCTCAAGGTTGCTACAGCGCTGAGAGGTACAAGTTGTCCACTGGGAGCGCGAACTGAGAGTAAATCTAGAGCGTTGGCATTTTGCTGATATTTTGGTTCTACGCCCATAATTACTTGATACTGGCTATCGGGAGCGTAGATGGTGGAAACTTGGCGAGTACCATAAGCATTACTCAGAGCAGTTTCGATTTGATTAGCAGTCAAACCTAAAGCTGAAGCTTGGTCGCGGTTAATATCTACTTTGACTTGCGGATTTTTAATTTGCAAATCGCTGTTGACATCTTGTAAATCTGAGAGCGATCGCAATTTCTCTTCTAAAGCTGGAGCGTATTGGTAAAGTTCCTGAATATTGGGACTTTGCAGAGTAAATTGATATTGCGCTTTTGTTTGTTGTCCACCTACATTAATCGCTGGGGGATTTTGTAAGAATACCTTGATTCCAGGTACAACTGACAACTTCGGTCGGAGTTCCTGCACAACTTCATCGGCACTCAGATGGCGTTGAGAACGAGGCTTGAGTTCGATTAAAATTCTGCCAGCGTTGGCGGAAGCATTTGGCCCACCAGCCCCGACGCTGGAGTTCATCGAATCAACATTCGGATCGCGGTAAGCGATCGCAGCTACAGCCTGTTGATGTTTTACCATTTCATCAAAGGATATATCTTCTGATGCCTGAGTAGTTGCAGTAATTTGTCCAACATCTGCGTTGGGAACAAACCCTTTCGGCACAACTATAAATAGATATACTGTCGCTACAAGAATCGCCCCCGAAATCACCATTGTTGTGCGGTGATACTTGAGTGATTTTTTCAAACTCCAATCATATCCGCCCAATATCACATTAAAAATGTTTTCGGAAAAGTTGTAGAGACGACGGTTAAAGCTTTGGATTTTAGATTTTGGATTTTGAATTTTGGATTGGGAATTAAGAATTTCTCCCTCATCTCCCTCATCTCCCCCTGCTTCCCCTGCTTCCCCTGCTTGCTCATGATGAGGTGGACTCAAGAATCTCGAACACAGCATTGGCGTTAAGCTGAGGGAAATTACGCCAGAAACCAAGATGGCAACGCTGATAGTAACGGCAAACTCGCGGAATAATCGCCCCAGAATGCCTTCCATAAAAAGTATCGGGATAAATACTGCTACTAAGGAGATGGTCATTGATAAAATTGTGAAACCAATCTCTTTAGAACCATTTAGGGCTGCTTCCATGCGGCTTTCGCCCATTTCCATGTGGCGAACAATATTCTCCAGCATGACTACGGCATCATCTACCACGAAACCTACTGAAAGAGTTAACGCCATCAGTGATAGGTTATCGAGGGAAAAACCCAGTAGCACCATGACTCCAAAGGTCGCTACTATCGAAAGCGGTACTGCCAAACTGGGGATGACTGTAGCAGAGATATTGCGAAGGAATAGAAAGATTACTAGCACCACCAGGGCGATGGTGAGTAACAGTGTGAATTGTACATCATCCACTGACTCCCGAATTGACTGGGAGCGATCGTAGAGAATATCCATGTTCACAGCCGCCGGAATCTGTGTCCTAAAGGTGGGTAGCAGTTTCTTGATTGCATCCACTACTTGAACGGTATTAGTTCCGGGTTGGCGCTGAATTGCTAAAACGATCGCCCGCACACCAGAATTTTGGATTGAGGATTTCTCCCCTGCGCCTTTACTCTCTTTCTTGACAGGAAAATACCAACTCGCAATCTTATCGTTTTCCACGCTGTCGAGAACTTGACCTAGTTCCCCTAGCTGGACTGGTGCGCCGTTTTGATAAGCTACATTCAAGGAGCGATAGCTGGCGGCATCGTTGAGTTGACCGTTTGCTTGGATGGTAGAATTCTGCTCTTGACCGTAAAGTGTCCCAGTAGGTAGATTGACATTTCCGTTAGCGATCGCATCTGCTACTTCATCAATTCCTATTCCTTTGACACTCAGCGATTCCGGGTCAACCTGAATTCGTACCGCATACTTTTGGGAGCCGTACACTTGCACTTGCGCCACTCCATCCACCATTGAGAGACGTTGTGCTAGCAATGTCTCAGCGTACTTGTCTACAGTTGACAAAGGCAGAATAGACGAATTGAGGGAGATGTAAAGGACTGGCTGATCCGCCGGATTTACCTTTCGGAAAGATGGCGGATTAGGCATATTTGTAGGCAGCTGCCTCGCTGCCTTAGAAATAGCAGATTGCACATCTTGGGCTGCCCCGTCGATATCCCGATTTAGGTCAAATTGCAGCGTAATCTGGGCACTACCCAAAGAACTGGTAGAGTTCATCGAACTCACTCCCGCGATGCTAGAAAACTGCTGCTCTAAAGGAGTTGCTACCGAGGAAGCCATCGTTTCTGGGCTAGCTCCGGGTAAGTTAGCTGTTACCTGGAGTGTTGGATAATCCACATTAGGCAAGTCGCTAACGGGTAGCTGTTGGTAACTGATCAGCCCAAATATCAAAATGCCAACCATAACTAGAGTTGTCATGATTGGACGCCGGATAAATAGCTCGGAAATGTTCATGCTAAGTGAGGAGTAAGGAGTACTGTTAGCGGTAGCGGGGCGTAGCCGTGCTGAGGAGTGCTAAGTACAGCTTTAGGTAAATTCGTGGCGATTTGAGGGTTAAAGTTTAAACGCAGAGGGGCGCAGAGGTAAGCGCAGAGGCACACGGAGAATTCGCTACGAATTAATGAAATGCTGTACTAAGTGAGGAGTAAGGAGTTCTGTTAGCGGTAACGGGGCGTTTACCTGTGTTGAGTAAGGAAGTTTATCTTTGTCTCCCTGCTCCCTGCTCCCCTGCCCCTCTGCTTCCTACTTCCGGTTTCACTTGGACTGTGGCACCAGGCACTAGGTTGAATTGTCCATCAGTGACTACTTGTTCGTCTGGTTTCAACCCTTGCTTAATCACTGTTTCGTTCCCAACGGTGTCACCTACCGTAATTGGACGCATTTCTGCTGTTTTGTCAGGTTTGACTACATACACAAACTGTCCCTGTTGTCCACTTTGTACTGCTTGGGAAGGCACAGTAATGGCATTTGGTTCTTCGCTCAGTTTGAGTACTACATTGACAAACTGCCCCGGAAACAGGCGCTCGTCAGCGTTGGCAAAAGTACCCTTAAGTTGAATTGTGCCTGTTTGGGTATTGACTCCACTATCAACAAAGGTGAGTTCGCCTCGTACCGGATGCCCTGCATCTTTAGGAGGTAAAGCATCAACTGCTAATTTGCCGTTATTAGCACTGTATTTTTTGATGTCTGGCAGCAGTCGCTGTGGAATGGAAAAGTTGACATAAATCGGGCGAATTTGGCTGATTGTAATCAGTGGATCATCGGCATTCGCTTGTACCAAATTGCCTTGATTTAGTTTGAGGCTTCCTGTACGTCCAGCAATTGGTGAGTAAATAGAACTGTAAGAAAGCTGAACTTTGGCATTAGCGATCGCAGCTTCATCTGAAGCTACTGCTGCCTGGGCATTTTGGACATCTGCTTGGGCTGCCGCCACTGCTGCTTGAGCATTTGCCACACCACCTCGATCTGCGTTTACCGTTGCCTGTTGAGCATTAGCAGTAGTCTGATACTGTTCCGCCTGTTCTTTACTGATTGCCCCTTGCTTGAGCAAGCTAGCATAACGTCGAGCCTGCACATTTGCATTTGTTGCCTGGGACTTATCCTTCATTACATTCGCTTTTGCCTGGTTCACCTGGGCGATCGCTTGTAGCACATTTGCCTGTGCCTGTTTCACCTGCGCTAAATCTTTGGCTTTGGCAGCATTAGCTTGCATCAGTGCGGCTTGTAGAGGGCGGGAATCAATTTTAAATAACAAGTCTCCTTTCTTAACGTTCTGTCCTTGCTGAAAATAGACTCCCGTAAGTTGTCCACCCACTTGAGACTTGACAGATACTGTAGAATATGCTTCTACTGTTCCCGTAGCCGATAGCTGTATTGGAATCGTTTTTTGAGCCGCAGTAGCAACCACCACTGGTACAGCTCGTTTTTTTCCTGTTTCTTTTCCAGTTGATTGGGCTTCGGAAGCATTACAGGCACTACACAAATAGGCCAGACTTAAAATAAGTAGCGAGAACCGCCCTCTTTGAATAACGCTCTGAAAACGAGGAACAGTTTGAGCGGCCAAGGACGAAGAGTTTATCGTCTGAACAGGGGCTAAACAGCGCATATCAACAATTCTGGAGGAAAGGGGAAAAGACAGACACGTACTAGCTTGTCATTAGACATCGCATTTTCCGCAAAATGGATGGTTGGTTGCGATTAATCTAATTAGAGAAGCGTAATATTAGTTAAGCTAAACATTAGTGTACTAATATTATGTTTTTTCGCCTACCCCTTTAGGAGAGAAATTGTTGTTAAATTTTATGTAAGTTTATTTTACGAAGGCGTAGTTTACCGCCGTAGGCATCGCAGTTTATCTTTCAGCCCAAATAAATATTTTGACTCATCTCACGGCTACAAAAACATCGCTTGTCTTTCCGACATATTGCGATCGCGACACTCGTAGACTCGTTAACGCTCCGCTATCGTTTTCATAAAAAGCCGTGCAAAAATCAAAGTCATTAGTACCAATGACTAATGACCAATGACTGATGACTAATAACTAAATTTAAGCAGCACAAAAAATCGGGGCAGGTTTGGAACCCGCCCCGACATCTGATATACTGCGCCCAACGGCTGTTGCTACAGGCTTTAAACTATCAACTAAATGCACCATATCTTCTAAAGAAAGTGCTTGACGAGCATCAGAAACAGATTTTTCTGGTTCTGGGTGACATTCAATAATTAATCCATCAGCACCGCAAGCGATCGCAGCCCTAGCGACAGGTGCAACCAACTCTCGTTTTCCAACGGCATGGGAAGGATCTACAATCACAGGCAGGTGAGTTATTTGTTTGAGTGCTGCCACTGCCCCTAAATCTAGAACGTTACGGGTGTAATCATCGAAACTGCGGATACCTCTTTCGCACAACACCACATCAGCATTCCCGTGGCTGAGGATATATTCAGCAGCCATAACGAATTCTTCAATTGTCGCTGCTAAACCACGTTTAAGTAGTATTGGTTTACCAGCTTGTCCCAAAGCTTTGAGCAAGTCGAAGTTTTGCATATTGCGGCTACCAACTTGAAGCATATCAGCATGGGCGGCGACTACTTCAATTTGAGAAATTGACATAACTTCGGTGACAACTGGCATAAGGTAATGCGATCGTATCCTTGCCAAAATTTCTAATCCTTCTTCTCCCATACCTTGGAAAGCATAGGGAGATGTGCGGGGTTTGTAGACACCGCCACGCAACCCTTGGACAGATGCAGTAGATAGCATTTGGGCGACTATCTCCATTTGTTCTAGACTTTCAACAGTGCAGGGGCCGCCGATAATTACCAGTTCTTCGCTCCCGAAAGCGACTTTTTTTGAGATTTTAACGATTGTTTGGTGGTTCAAATGAGATTGTGCGGCAAGTTTGGCGTTAATCATGGTTTCGTTCTCCTAAAAATTGAGTATTGGGCACTATTTTGCGATAAAAAAAAGCCCGAAACCTTTGAAGAGTTCCGGGCGCGTTCTGAATCATCGACATGACGCTATTTACCCGGAATTTAGTCTGGGCCAAAAGTAAAAGCCATAAAACCAGCTATTTAAATAAGTCATGACGATGAAATTCTCCTTAAAACAACAAAAACCGCAGAGTTCGCTCTGCGGTTCACCGGGGGGTTTCCGTTAGGAAACTCAATTCACTCCCTGTGAACCACCCTAAACCAAAAATAAAAGTAGGAATTTGTGTGAAGCATTTGTGGGGCTTTTGCTAGAAAACTTAATAAATATGCCTATTTAAAGTAACATTAACAGGAACACTAGGCGGTGTCAAGACCCCCCACAAACTATAAAAAAAGCGATAGACTCAGTACAAATGTGGGAGTAAAGACTAGTAACGCTTGGCAAAATTCAAAATCACGCCCTGTTCTGATTGTGTAGTGAAGTGAAGTGCTAGTTGCTTGTTTGCGTAGATAAAGAAAGCTGCTTGTTATTAGATATCACTCTAGTTAATAAGTTTACAAATTATTGTTGTGTCATGACTAATGGGTAGTGTAGATGATCAAAAATCAATGGTAAAAAATCTAAAAATTCAGAATCTGGCGATTCTCTAAAAGAAGAGAATACAGCAAAATCAAGGTCATCAGAGAGAACTCTAAAGGGTGACTTCCGTCTCTGAGAAGTTTAAAAAGCCAGGATTGAGAAGTTAAAATATATAATTCTCCTGACTTGTCACCTCAACTTGCGAAAGCTTATTACAGACAATTGACGATCGCCATACATTTTTCTTACCTAAGTCCTCATTGACCAGATCAACTTTTTAGGATCATTCAGTTTGATTATGCCCAGTTCCAAAATCTTAGCCCAATCTTTCGACTATTATGGAGTTTACCCCTGCCCAGTCTGTCGGATAGGTAAGATTTCTCACATGCCAATGATGGAAGCTATGGCTTGTGACTTTTGCCAAGAGATTTTTACAGTCAACTTAGAACTAGAGCAAATCAAGATGCCTTCTAGACAACCACCCTTAATTTGGCGTTGGAATGGGTTTAGTTGGACAGAAGGCCAGTTGGAAGGCGTGGAATTAGGTTGGGGTTATGGACTAGCAGCAGCAATTTTTGTAATTCTTCCCACTTCTTTAATTGGCATAGTAGCTTACTATTTCCCTGCTAATCTTAAGGAACCCATTACTTGGACACCATATATTTGGACGATATTAACTTTCTTATCACATTTATCAATTATTGTTTGGATTGTGATTGAAATTTATCAAATTCCAGTTGCAGCATATTTGAGAGCGATCGCTCGATGGAGAAATGGGGAGATGGGGAGATGAGGAAGTGGCAAAAGAGGAGCAGGGGGAGCAGGGGAGGCAGGGGAAGATGAGGGAGCGGGAGAAACTAATGCCCTATGCCTAATGACTAATGACTAATGACTAATGACATAATGATGCAGCGAATAAATGGCTCCATCACTCATAATTAAGTTGATTGTCCACCAAAATATCGTATGAGCGATCTGGAGCACTACTATAGAGTTTTGGAATTAGAGCCTGGGGCAACACTTGAAGAAGTGAACCAGGCTTACAAAGATTTAGTCTTTGTTTGGCATCCCGATCGCATTCCTAAAGACAATCTCCGTTTACAGCAGAAAGCACAAGACAAGCTGAAAGCCATAAATGAAGCTCGTGAAAAGTTGCGCTCTCTAAAAACCAAACATCAAACCACACATCACTCACCACCACCTCAACAGGAAAAACGATCTCAAACAACCCAGAAACCATACTCACCGCCACCTCAACAAGAAAAACCATCTCAAACAACCCACAAACCACCAAAGCAAAACTCAGACTTGAGTGGTAAAGACTACAGTCGGGCAAATTTGAGCAATAAAGACTTATCTGGCAGAAATCTGAGTTATGCCAATTTGAGCGGTGCTAATCTCAGCGATACTTTTATGCACAAAGTCAACCTCAGAGGGGCGAATTTATCTGAAGCAAATTTATTTCGGGCAAACCTACTTTTAGCGGATCTTAGAGAGGCGAATTTACGCGCCGCTAATCTGATTGGAGCGGATCTCAGTGGGGCTGACTTGCGAGGGGCCGACTTAACAGGAGCGCGGATTCGTTCTGGTGAGCGCCTTTTAGTTAAACTAGTTGGTACTAACTTAGCAGGGGCAATTATGCCTGATGGTTCAATTTATCAATAGCTGAGGCTGCGCTACGAAAAAGCAATCAAGCAGTTATTGTTTGGATGCAACAGATGATAGTGGCACAGCGTTGCTGTGCCCTTACAAGTGATCTGTATTCCAGATCCCTACAACCTGCCTGTAAAATTGAATATGATACCTCAAGGCTTTTAGGCACTGTGAACTTTTTTATTGGTTGTGCTGTTTGGGCATATAAAGGTTGGGCGGACGAACTCTATCCCCAAGGCACTCGTACTGCCGATTTTCTGCATCTCTACAGTCGTCGCTTCACCACTGTAGAAGGTAACACCACCTTTTATGCCGTGCCTAACCAAGAAACTGTAACCCGTTGGGCTGCCGAAACACCAGCAGGTTTTGAATTCTGTCTGAAACTACCGCGAGATATTACCCATCAAGGATTGCTGAAACCTTATATTCCGGCTGCATTAAAATTTCTGGAAGGGATGCGTCCTTTAGGTAAGCGTCTTGGCCCGATATTTGCCCAGTTACCACCCAGTTATGCACCTACATTGCTTGACGATTTGACCAACTTTCTGGAAGCTTGGCCACGTACAGAAACACCCCTAGCGTTAGAAGTTCGGCATCCCGACTGGTTCAGAGAACCCCATGCAAGTAATTTGACGACACTTTTAAAAAGGCTCGGTGTGGGACGGGTATTGTTAGACTCGCGCCCCATTTACACTGGAGATGATGACCCTCAGTTGCAATCGGAACGGCGTAAACCTAAATTACCGTTGCAATTGAGTGTGACAGCACCTTTTACTCTAATTCGATTTATTTCTCATCCAAATTTATCAGTGAATCAGCCGTTTATGGAAGAGTGGGTGAGGCAGATTCAGCAATGGTTGCAAATGGGAGTGCGAATTTATTTCTTTGTTCATTGTCCAATAGAAGCGCGATCGCCTAGCACAGCCCGTCACTTCCAACAGCTATTGGAACAGAGTCACACACCAGTTCCACCCCTACCTTGGAATAACCTTGAGCATCCCCCTAATCAACTCAGTTTATGGTCTTGAAAAGCAGGACGTAAGGAGTAGGGTAACTAAGCCCACAGAATGAGATTTCTAATTTTTTAACTTTTACAAAATATTTCATGTTTAGTAATAAAAAAAGAGCGATAATTAGTGTTACGATACTTTCTTGTTAAAGCTTGATATTCCTTTTTGCTTGACAAAAGGTGTAATAGCCCTCTTGGTTAAATGGCAATGAGGCTTTAGGTGATACATAAGTATATTTAACAGAAAAGCATTGAATTTTGATGTAAATGTGATTTAAGCGAATTTTTTGAGACAGTTACACCAAAGGAGGTTGAAATGAGTCGTCTTCTTTATGAAAATTCAGTCTCTTACAAAGGATATCTCATCATTCCATTTGTGTTTGGGAAACTTGATAATTACGAAATTTATTCGTATAAATTGCTATCAGAGGTTGGGCACACAAGCCAATTTCATAAAGCAGAAAATCCAGCAGGAATCTATGGAAGTAACGTTAGTAATATCATTGATATTGCTAAAGAACATATTGATAAAAATTCAGAGTTTGTTAGCCGGAAAGATAATTTTAAATCTCGCTACATTTCCCGAAACAATTTGATAATTATTTCCCAAGAAGGTGACAAATATTTTTATGACCATTATCCACCAGAGTTATTGAATAATATTGCAGCTCCAAAATTATTCCAATCCGAATATGAATGTTTGAGTTGGATTAAGCAAGGGCTGAATGGGGAACATGTGCGGCAAAGAGCTATTTGAATAAGGTAGGAGTTAGCCCTTAAAACAAGCTTTATTCTGGTTTTAAGAATTAACTTCTGTACCTAACTAAGTTAAAATATGCTATGGATTGTCCATTTGTGCCAGAAGCAGCACGAGCCGAAGTTATTCGCCCACACGTTGGCAATTAAGTTTTATGCTGCTGCGATCGCTATCTCAATTGCAGTTGTTCAGCCTTGGTTTTCGCTCTATTAAACTGGGATATTGTAGCTAAATTCATACGGTTGGTAGTATGTATGAGCGATCGGGGGGCATTAAATATTGCTTTCTCCCATTCCCGTACTCCCCATTCCCTATTCCCTTTAATTTTTATTTGCTCTAGACTCGACCTTAACGCACCTTTATCCGATCATGAAGAATGATTAAGAAAAACGAGTATAGACAAATATGATAAAAATGCTAGCTGAAAACTTGATTGGAATTGACACAAGATTACAAATTAATTGGGTTTGGCTAAATGCCAGCTTGCAGTTTGTTAGTTGGGGACTTTTTTCACTTTTACTCGCTGAGGTCTTGAGAGACAGTTACCATGCTTTGTGTCACCAAGTCAATTGGCTTGCTAAATGGCACAACAAGCACCACATGGCTTATCGCCGTGATTTATCAATAGTTTCCCTGAAAGTTTACCAAGAATCCCAACTCTATCACGACATTTTAGAGTCGAGTCTACTGCTAGTGGTATTGGTAGTCATTGCCTTAATTGTCCAGCATAAGGGGTTATGGCTGGGAGTAGCTTATGGTTGCACCTTCTTGTATGGCGCGTCTGTACGATATTTCCAGGGAAAAATTGATACAGACTACAACCACCTACCCGGCCCTTTAGAGACAATACCATCCATTTGGTGGGTGAATCGGACTTACCATTGGCGGCATCATTTTGATGATGTCAACGCTTACTACAGTGGTGTTTTTCCCCTAGTGGATAAAATTCTTGGTACAGGACTGTCTCTTAAAGGTAAAACCATCGCTTTAACCGGAGCATCAGGAGCGTTGGGACAAGCATTAGCGGCTGAACTTGTAAAGAATAATGCTAAAGTCGTGGCATTAACCACTAATCCAGAAAAACTAGTAGAGCAAGTTGGGGTGAAGGTGGTTCCTTGGCAGTTGGGTAATGAAGCCAATTTAAGAGATAGTTTAGAGAAAGTAGATATTTTAATTATCAACCACGGAATCAATGTCTACGCCAGCCGCACATCGGAGGCTATCAATACCTCATACGAGGTGAATACCTTTTCAGCATTGCGGTTGATGGATATATTTTTGACAACTGTAACAGGCCCACAAGCAAAAGCAACCAAGGAAATCTGGGTGAATACTTCTGAGGCTGAGGTTTCTCCAGCACTGAGTCCGCTTTATGAACTCAGCAAAAGAGCGTTAGGAGATATTGTTACCCTGAAGCGTTTGGACGGGGATTGTGTAATTCGCAAGCTAATTCTTGGCCCATTTAAGAGTCAACTGAATCCTTATGGAGTGATGTCTGCACAGCAAGTTGCTCGTGCTATCTTGTTTTTCGCTCGACGAGACTTCCGAAATATTATTGTGGCAATAAATCCTCTCACCTATCTGCTATTTCCCTTAAAAGAAACCAGTGCGTCGCTATACTATCGAGTCTTCAGCCGCACAGCGAAAAGTGAACAGGAGTTACGCAAACAATAGCCGAAACCCTCATTTTCACGTAGGGGCAGTTTATGAATTGCCCTTGCGTAGGCGTAGTTTGTCACAGGCGATCGCTCCGAGTGAGTGCTGATTATTTAATATTGAAAAAAGCCTATGATTATGCACTTTTAAACTGGTAAAGCTATTTTGTACTAGATTTTGAGCAATTATTGCCCTAACATAAAATACTGATCAAGTAAGAACGAATTGCTTGGTCTACAGTTACAATTGTTAAATTATGTTGTAAAGCTTGACAAATCAGCATTCTATCAAAAGGATCGCGATGTAATAATGGTAAATTCAAGAGTTGAGCAACACTTCCTTCATCTAGGTTAAGACTACTGATTAAATGCTGCTGACGCTGTTTGATAAGGTAGATTTCAGGTGATTCTGGTAATGGTAATTTACGTAATTGATATTTAATAGTTGCTTCCCAAACTGAAACGCAACTTAAATATACGTCGTTATTTAAATCACGAATGCTATTTTGTAAATGAATTGGTAATTTCTGATCGCCACTAATAAACCATAAAAAAATATGGGTATCTAATAATAGTTTCATTTACCCTCAAAACTATTCAAAATCTCTTCAGGTAATGGACTATCAAAATCATCAGGAACAATGAACTCCCCAGCACATAACCCATAAGGTCTAATTTGTTGAGAAGTGGGTGAAACTGGTTTAATTTCTGCAATAGGTTTACCTGATTGCGTGATAATAATACTTTCTCCTGCTGCTACTTGGCGAAGATAGCTAGTTAGATTTCGTTGGATTTCATCAAGTGTTACGGTTAACATGATATGTGTCTGTAGGAATATTTATAGTATATCAAGTTAACAGTTTGAAGTTATGACAATGACTATTCCAAATTTAGCAGCAGCTTTTAATGATTAGACTCATAAAATACCGTTAACGAAGGATAAATCATAAATGATCCGCTATACTAAAGATTAAGAAATTATTGGAAATCTACTAAAAACATCTATTAATTTTTATCAAAATAAACACGCAATCTTCTTATCAATTATTTAAACATATAATTTAATACCTTTATAGCATATTCTGTAAAAACTGTTTTATCAAAGTATTGCCATAGTAGCTTTAAGCTGCCGCCCTGACATTTTAGCTCACAAATCTTATAAGCAGTATCACAATCAATTCCTACTGCCTCAAAAAGCTTAAATAGAGGATAATTAAAATGCCAGGCTAATCGTTTTACTACAGCAAGGTCTTCCTCTGAAACAGGATAGTATGTTCTGTTAAATGATTGTAAAATATACTCATAAGATTCTCCACAAGCTATCAACTGTCCAAAATCACCAATTAACCCATCAGGCAAGTTTGTTCTTTCTAAAGTTATACGTATGTAATCGTTAAAATCAGACATAAAGTTTTTTGTTAAGTTAATTAATCTAAACAGATGCAAAACCAGTAAACTGGCGAACATAAGGTGATCTAAAACCTAAAACAATATCTGTTGTCGGCACACCTAATTCTACTAATTGATCAGCTATTCCTTCTTCAGTAAAATCGCGTTGAATCCAAATTTTATCATCCTTGATACTAATATGAATTGGGCATCCATACACTCTTTCTTCATCATGCCATCCCACATATACTAATAAATAGCGATCGCGTTCTGTATCAAAGACAATTTCGGTATTTTCTAAATCTTCCTGGGGTTGCTCATTTGCATATTTATAGATGATTTTTTTCACTAATTCCCGATAATCTAATTTTTCCATAATACTATTTCCTGTTTCTGAACATGAAAAACGAATAATTTGATTTCATACCGTTCTAATACACTTTGAATAAAAGAATCTATAAAAAACTCTTGATAGATGTCTTTAGATATTGCTAAATATAATACTCGCTCAGATTCCTTTTGTTCTAATGCTACCCTCTAGTTCAAAAATTGACCTATAGCTGTATGGAACTCTGAGATTGCTGACACCCCAATAAAACTTTTTACCTCTACTGCTATTTTTTGCTCATCTTTTTCAGCCGAAATTAACTTTTGCGCTCCTAAGTCTATTTTAATTCTAATTTGTTCCGAGAGTTTAAAAAACAAGGGATCATGTGTAATTTTCCAGCCATCTTTTTCTAAGGCTACTTTCACAGTATTATGAAAAATATCTTTTGCTGACATATAGAAAATAATAATCTAAGTCATATCTTACCTGATTTTTTAAGTAAGCTGTTGCACTTTGCGCTCTCTGTATCTACCCTGCGGGTTCTGTTTGCAGTATGCGCGAAACACAAAAAAAGGGATAAGCCCAAAAGCCTATCCCCAAAAAAATCAACTAATCAATGTATCAAGTTCCACTTGTCCAAGAGTTGATGTACTCAATTTGATCGGCAGTTAAGCTATCAATTGTGATACCAATAGCCTGCAACTTCAACCGAGCAATTTCTTGATCAACTTCAACAGGAATTGAGTGCAAACCAGGTTGCAATTTACCTTTATTCTTCACCAGAAATTCACAAGCCAAAGCTTGGTTCGCAAAACTCATATCCATTACTGCGCTGGGGTGTCCTTCAGCCGCAGCTAGGTTAATCAAGCGTCCTTGTCCGAGAACGACAACTGATTTACCATTTTTCAATTTGTACTCTTCGGTGAAAGGACGAACTTCTTTGATTTCCTTAGCTTGTGCAGCCAAGTATTTCAAATCAAGTTCCAAGTCAAAGTGACCGGAGTTACAAACGATCGCACCGTCTTTCATGACATCGAAGTGTTCACCACGAACGACGTGCTTGTTACCTGTCACAGTGATAAATATATCACCTTGGGGTGCAGCTTCTGCCATTGGGAGGACGCGGAAGCCATCCATTACGGCTTCAATTGCCTTGATGGGGTCGATTTCGGTGACGATGACGTTAGCACCCATCCCACGGGCGCGGAGGGCTGTACCTTTACCACACCAGCCATAACCGACGACGACAATGTTTTTACCAGCCAACAAAATATTTGTGGCGCGGATAATGCCATCTAGGGTTGATTGCCCAGTACCATAGCGATTATCAAAGAAGTGCTTGGTGTCAGCGTCGTTGACGTTGACTGCGGGGAAGGTGAGAACGCCTTCTCTAAACATGGCGCGTAAGCGCACGATCCCGGTGGTGGTTTCTTCGGTGCTACCAATCAAATCAGCAATTTGGTGTTGGCGTTCTTGTACCAAAGTTGCAACCACATCGCTACCGTCATCAACAATAATGTTGGGGCGATGATCTAAAGCTATTTGAACGTGGCGGTTATAAGTTGCGTTATCTTCGCCTTTTTGAGCAAAGACGGGAATTTCATGATCGACGACGAGGCTAGCGGCTACGTCATCTTGCGTTGATAAAGGATTGCTAGCAATTAAAAGCGCATCTGCACCACCGGCTTTCAGAGCGATCGCCAAATGTGCTGTTTCTGTTGTAATGTGGGCGCAAGCTACAAGGCGTAAACCAGCGAAAGGTTTCTCGATAGCAAAGCGATCGCGGATTTGCCGCAAAACTGGCATTTCGCGTCCAGCCCATTCAATACGCTGTCTACCCAAGGCAGCTAGGCCGAGGTCTTTAACCTCGTGCTTTAATCGGGGAGAAGTTGCGGTCATCAAAAGTTACCTCAAAAAATAAAAAAAGCTACGTAAATTTTACGCACTCTACTAGGTTATTCTACGACTGCTGATTTTTGCTTATATGCAAATCATTAGTCAATAGTCCTCAAAACTAGCTTGACGTTTGATCGGCGGAATGTCAACTTTATCCCCAGGTTCTTCCTTTTTGTTTTATCTTTGGAAAAAGTAAGACCTTCTAACTCTGTAAATGCCGATTTTAAGTATATCGTCATCTGTCTATAGATATAATACACACAAAAAAAACATCAAAATTTCATCGTCTCAAAGCAAAACCTCAACTTTAGATAGGTACATCTACCCAAAGTAATTACGCAGGATAGTTAAAGTAATGATAAATAGATTTTACTCAAGGAGGTGTTTGAGTGCGCTTTCAATTTTTGGCGTTGGCTTTGCCCGCCGTAGGCATCGCTAGTTCAATGGCTATAGCTGTTGTATCTGTGCCAAAAGCCACAGCCCAAATTCCTTCGTTACCTCAGCTGCTACCATCTCCCAGCAGTGTGAGTAATGATGCAAATAATAGACTTGTTACAGGCTGGATTTATTTAGATGGTCGTCGGTTATTTCAGATAGCGGCATCAAGAAGCAACTTTCCTGAGCGTTCAGAAGATATCCAAAAGAAGTTGGAGAAAATTGCCCAAAATTACTTCCAGTCACCAGCAAAAACAGCAGTCAAGGTAGAAGTTCGTGAAGCCAACGGATTACCAGTAATTTATGTCAACGGTCAATACCTGATGACCATTACTTCTGAGGATGCTGGACTCCGAGAGGTAGATATATGGACATCGGCAAATCAAATCAAAGAATCGTTGCAAGAAGACTTGCAACAAGCAAAGCAAGAAAGACAAACTCAATTTTTAATCGACCAAGGCAAAATTGCTGCGGGCATTGGACTGACAATGATTGTGATGAGTTGGGGGGTATATAGCTGGCAAAGGCGTTCCAAAAACGATGCAGTACACCCCCTTGCCTCCCAACCCCCCAGAGGGCCCCTACCAACAGCAGCAGCCCAACCAATTGCAACCCAACTGAATCAACAGGAACATCGACATATCCAAGAAGTCAAAAGACGATTGTTTCAGCTAACTCAAGCCGGAATTTGGGGAGGTGGAAGTTTCTTTATCTTGGGTCTATTTCCCTACACACGACCATTTCAGGTAGGCATTCTCACAGCTGCCCAATTTCCTTTGCGATTAGGTGTTGTGTTCTTGGGAACTTACGTAGCAATCCGTCTCATCTATGCCCTCATTGACCGTTTCACCACCACTCTGATCAGCAGTGGTGCTTTATTGACTCCAGAAAGTTCTGAACGGCTGCAACTGCGAGTTTCTACATTTTCCGGCGTGACTAAAAGCATCGCTACTGGTATCTGCGTAGGAGTAGGCTTTTTGCTAGCCCTAGTATCATTGGGGATAGATATCGTTCCCTTGCTAGCTGGTGCGAGTTTAGTTGGTGTTGCAGTGTCTCTAGCTTCGCAGAACTTAATTAAAGACGCGATTAATGGCTTCCTGATTATTTTAGAAGACCAGTACGCTTTAGGCGATGTGATTACTGTGGGAGACGTGGGAGGTCTAGTAGAAAATCTAAATCTGCGGATGACCCAAGTGCGTGATTCCGAAGGGCGTTTGATCACAATTCCCAATAGTGAAATTAAAGTTGTTGCCAATCTTTCTAGCCGTTGGTCACGAGCCGATTTAACGATCCCCATCGCCTACCAAGCCGATATTGAAAAGGCTTTGAAATTAATTGAAAGTATTGGTTTTGACATGGATAAAGAACCGCAATGGGAGCGTCAAATTCTGGAAACACCGCAAGTTTTGGGGATAGATCAATTTGGCGATCGCGGTTTAATTATTCGTGTATGGATTAAAACACAGCCCCTAAAACAATGGGATGTAGCACGGGAGTTTCGCCGCCGCCTGAAAGTTGCCCTAGACGAAGCTGGAATTTCCATTTCTGTTCCTCAGCAAGCAATTTGGGTCAATGATGAGCAATTGTTAAATTTTCAGAGTAATGGCAATGGCAAAGCTAATTAGAAATTTGGATTTGTTAATCTGGCACTTATAAATGTAGGGTGGGTTCTGGCTTGCCGTGATCCACCCTACAAGATTACAAATGTCTGACTAGAAAAAGAGCCTCTAATCAGCCATTCCCATGCTGTGCATGGGAACGAGAGAATAGAATGAGCCTTTGAACTCCGTGAATGAGTCTTTTAGCTCCATTAATGAGTCTTTTGGCTCCATTAATGAGTCTTTGAACTCCACTCCCTTGCTCTCCTTGGCTTCTTAAAAATTCCCAATCCCCAATTTTGTGCGATCGCCTATACTAAGCCTTAATAATCCTTATATTAATAAAAAGCTACTACCTCACTAACGAGTCTTGAATTCCCTAATTTATGTTTGTCAATACCTTCATCAGACGTCCAGTCCTGACGACGGTCTGCACGTTCATTATTTTGCTGCTGGGAAGCATCTGTATTCCGATCCTTCCCATTTCTCAGCTACCAGACCTCGCCCCAGTGCAAATCACCGTTAACTCCAACAATATTGGTGCGGATGCTCAAACTACAGAAAATACTGTCACCAACATTATTGAGCGACAAATTAATGGTGTTAAAGATGTATCTTATATATCTTCTAATACGGGTAATGATGGTTCCAGCAATATAACTGTCTCCTTCCCAACTAATGTCAATAGCGATATTGCTCAAGTAAACGTTCAAAATAAACAAGCACTCGCTTCACCGCAATTGCCAGATACTGTTCAACGAACAGGTGTCACCGTTGAAACAGCATCGAGCAGTCTGCTGCTCGTCTATGGATTTTACTCAGAAAATAATGAGTATGACAACATTTTTATCAGCAACTATGTTGATCTATATATTTTCGATCAGATTAAACGGCTTCCTGGTGTAGGAAGTGCTAGGGTTTTTGGGGAACGCAAATATGCCATGCGTCTTTGGCTTGATCCCAACAAGCTTGCCCAACATCAACTAACTCCTCAAGATGTGACAACTGCCCTGCAACAACAAAATATTCAGGTAGGTGCAGGGGCGATTGGTAAGGAACCAGCGCCAGATAATCAAAGTTTTGAATTTGCTTTACGAGCAACTAGCCGATTTAAAGATGCGGCTGAATTTGAGGATATGGTGCTGAAGGTTAATCAAGGTGGCATTAATAGCACCACTGATAGCAGCATCACTAATAACACCATTAATAGCACCCTAGTTAAGGTTAGAGATGTTGGTCGAGTTGAACTGGGAGCAGAGAACTATCTCGCTGATGCCAAATTCACTATCCCAGGAAATGCTCCCAAAGCAGCCGTGGGTTTGGGGATATATCAACTTCCAGGTAGTAATGCTTTGGATGTTGCCCATGCCGTTGAAGAGCAGATCAAAATACTAGAGAAGAGTTTTCCTCCTGGATTAAAAGCACAGTTGGCATTTGATACCACTCCGTTTGTAGAAATTTCTTTAGAAGAAGTTCTGCACACTCTGGTTGAGGCGATTATCCTGGTGGTCTTGGTAATTTTTGTCTTTTTGCAAGATTGGCGTACCACGATTATTCCCACTGTGGCAATCCCGGTTTCCCTGATTGGGACATGTGCGGCTCTGTTGGTTTTAGGATTTCAGATTAATACACTGACCTTATTTGGTTTTGTTCTAGCGATCGGTATCGTCGTGGATGATGCCATTATTGTGGTCGAGGCAGTTGCAGTCAAACTAGAGCAGGGCATGAGACCCTTTGAGGCCGCTGTCGAAGCCATGAAAGAGTTAACTGGGGCAATCATTGCCACTTCACTTGTACTCATGGCGGTATTCATTCCCGTAGCATTCATTCCGGGTACTACTGGGATTGTCTACAAACAATTTGCCTTAACCGTTGCTTGCTCCATTGCCATTTCGACCTTCAACGCCTTAACCTTCTCTCCGAGTATGGCAGCCATCCTCATGCGCCCGGCTCAGACTCCACGGGGGCCTTTAGGTTGGTTCTTTACACAATTTAATCGGGGATTTTCCTGGTTCACGCGCCGATATGTTGGGTTTGTTAGCTACCTTACCCATGTCAAGCCAATTGTAATTGGGGTTTTCATTACTGGTTTATTAGCAACGGTTTTGATGTACAGAGCAGTGCCTACCGGATTTATCCCAGAGGAAGACCAGGGTTACTTCTTTGTAATTGTCCAGGGGCCTGACGGGGTTTCTTTGCAGTACACTGAATCTGTGATGAACAAGGTGGTTAAAGAAGTAACATCGGCCCCCGAAGTTAGAGCTAGTTTTATGATCAGTGGCTTTGGTTTCGATGGTAATGCTTCTAATTTAGGCATTGCCTTTGCTAACCTGAAACCCTGGAAAGAGAGAGCTAATGAATCTCAATCTGTTTACGGCATACTTCAGAGGCTAAACAAAAAGCTCTCTACAATTACAGAAGCCAGAGCGATCGCTGTGAATGCTCCTCCGGTTAGAGGATTAAGTACTACAGGTGGTTTTGAGTTTATCATTCAAGACAAAACCGGAAGTGCGCCGATTGAAACCTTGGTTGATACTGCTCACAAATTCATTGCAGCCGCAAATAAAAACCCTGCTCTCCAACGAGTCTTCACTCAGTTCACCGCAGACACTCCCCAATTTGACATTCAGGTAAACCGCAACCAAGCCAAAGCTCTCAATGTCGAGATTAACGACATCTTTGGGGCATTGCAAACTTACTTGGGGTCGCAATATGTGAATAACTTTGTCCAAGGACAGCGACAGTATCGAGTATATGTCCAAGCAGATGGGGTTTTCCGTTCTAATCCAGATGATATTGGCAAGCTGTATGTTCGATCTGCAAGCGGGGCAATGATTCCGTTGAGCAATCTGGTGAAAGTTACTCCCTTTGTGGGGCCAAAAACCATCGCCCACTATAACTTGTACAGGTCAATCAAAGTCCAGGGCGCTCCGGCTCCTGGTGCTAGTTCTGGACAGGCGATTAAAGCGATGGAACAGCTAGCAGCAGAAATGTTACCTCAAGGATTTGGTTACGAGTGGACAGGGACTTATCTCCAAGAAAAGACATCTGGGGGAGCTACAGGCTTGATTTTTGCCTTAGCGATCGTTATTGTCTTTCTGGTGCTATCGGCTCAGTATGAAAGCTATATTGACCCAATCATTATTTTGCTGACAGTTCCCTTAGCAGTCTTGGGAGCAATGACGGCAATTTGGCTACGTTCTAATATTTTCATGGCAACTAGCCTTTTCCCGAAAGTGGTAGATGATATCTATTGCCAGGTGGGTTTGGTGACTTTGATTGGTCTAGCTGCCAAAAACGCGATTTTGGTTGTGGAATTTGCCAATCAGCTGCATGAGCAAGGCATGAGCTACACACGGGCGGCGGTGAAAGCCGGGCAAGAACGTCTGCGACCGATCTTAATGACTTCCTTTGCCGCGCTGTTAGGATTTTTGCCCTTGGTGATCTCTCAAGGGGCTGGAGCCAGTAGCCGTTGGTCTTTAGGAACAGCGCTCTTTGGGGGGCTGATGCTTTCAACATTCTTGAGTTTGTTCTTAGTACCAATTCTTTATATCTTAGTTAAGAGCTTGGCTCAGGCTGTATTTTCTCAGAAGCGATCGGGTGGCTCAAAACCTCCAGATTCTCCAAATGGAACTTCAGGATCTGAACATAGAGTTTTGCCTGCTGGCTCAAGTCAGCCAGAGACACAGCTCAGGTCTCAGCAGGATGGGATAACCTAACTTTTGCCGTTTCTTCTCTCTACAAGAGCGCGAACCCAAGAATGAGAAGCACCCATTATCAGCAAAGACTTAAGAAGTGAAAATGTGATGTCCATAACATCCTTTAACTCTGATACCATTTTCTGTAATTTCCTGCTTGCTAAAAAAATTAGTCGAATAGAAATTAAGTACTTAGATAAGGAAAAGTGAAATGGGACTTAGTGAGGGACTTTTGAACCCAACCAAAAAGGCTATGGTTATAAATGACTGTTGCAACATGATAGAAGGACAGCTTGCATCCAAGTCAGGCATGAGCGGCATCGCTTTAAAAACCGCCTTCGCCGCCCTGAAGGGAATCAAACCAGGGTATATCCCCTACGTCGTTGAGCAGATCCTGCCGCAGTGCTTCACAGCACTTGATCCCATCTGGAGTGAAGGCGTACAAAAAGGCAATCCAATTGAATACCTGAATGCGAATCGCTCTCAGACGGCAGACGCACTACTCGGTGTCACCGATGCTAGAGTTAAGAATGCCAAGCGCCAAATCGTGCGAGGAACCTATGAAAAATTTCGCGGTTCAGCCAAAAAGCACGTAGAAGAAGCAGTGCCAGACTTAGCCAAAGTAATCGATAACTACACTAAGTCCTGAGCCAGAAGGGAAGAATCACATTGAAAAATTCAGAATCAATTAATGGGGGATTCAGACCTGCGACTAATTAAAGACCACTAAACCGTAGATTTAGTGGGGAGCTTAAACCCACTTATTCAGACGCTCGTAGACTCCTTCGCGTTGCGCTATCCGGTTTTTTGGTCAAAATTCCTGCTGTTAGCGATAGCGGGGCGTTTAGCCCATTTTGACTCCTGACTCGTGAATTCTATTTCGATAAACGTATGCCACCGTTCGATGCGTCGGTGGCTGGCATACGGGGAAAAGATTACACTTGTAGGACTAAGGTTTTTGTCCAGGGTCTTGAGTTATATATATATCTACTAAATTTCCTGATACTTACCGAGTCAGCTTGAAAGAGCAAATAATCAGAAACTATCTGAATTATTGTTTGAATAAACTTTCAATTTATGAAAAAAGTTACCGTTTATCGATACCGCACTTATGGACTAATTGGGTTAATATCTTTAACTGCCGTATTAAGTACACCTACATCTGCCCTAACACAGTTGGCGGATGATTCCCCAATTGGGCAAACTTCCATCCCTGCTTCTAACTTAATCTGGCCGACTCAAGGGTTTATTTCTCAAGGCTTCCGCAAATATCAACATGAAGGAATTGATATTGCAGGGGTATCTGGAACTCCTATTGTTGCTGCTGCATCTGGTACAGTCATCAAAGCAGGTTGGGATAATTGGGGATTAGGCAATGCTATAACTATTAAACATCTTGACGGCAGTATCACTGTTTATGGTCACAATCGCCGTTTGTTGGTGAGCAAGGATCAACAGGTCATTCAAGGTCAAATTATTGCTGAGATGGGATCTACAGGCAACAGTACAGCGCCTCATCTGCACTTTGAAGTTCATCCCAATGGTCGAATAGCTGTTGACCCCCTTCGTTTGTTAACATCTTTAACTGCAACTGTTGGTTCTGCTTCTAAAGTTCAGCAAGTGGATAACCAAAACCACCCAGTCTCAACACCCCCACTAGCAAAACAAGTTTCACCTTCACAGCCAATTTCAATAGGTTTTGCACCTGTTAGCACTGATACTAAATGCAATGGAGTTACCATCATTGAGGGTGAGACTGCAAGTATTCGTGTAAAAGTCTGTGAAGAAAATGGTCAGTTATTTTATATTGGGCAGTTGAAACAAGACCCAAACAAGCCTATAAAAATCGCAGCTTTAAATATTGGCAAAGGCAAATATCGAGCGGATAATGGTAGTTTTTATTATTTAGTCAGCCCTGAAAAAGTGGAAGTTTGGCGAAATGGTACTCAGATGCGTTCTGATAGGTTTTATAATTTAACAAAATCGCCATAATGTAATTAATAGAGGATATGGTAGGCAGTGCGTTTCAATCGCTAATAGGGATTTTAGTTGATTGCAATCTATGGGAGAATTCGCCGTCACCAGCAAGTAAAAATTGTTTCAATCCCTAATAGGGATTTTAGTTGATTGCAATCTGAATTGGGAATTGAGAAAGACTTATCAGGCGAAGTAAAAATTGTTTCAATCCCTAATAGGGATTTTAGTTGATTGCAATAGCTGGCGTTTGAAAGGCCTGTCTTATTTAGTTTTCAAGGTTCAATAGCGCGAATAGCAAAATCATAACATGAGGAGTGACAATTCTGCTAAACGAAAATAGCTGAAAACCAGTCCACATAAGGTGCGCGGATGGGTTAAAGATACTATAGCCGTTAAGTCCTTGCATACACGACAATTCAGCCATTTTTGTAGTCACCTCTTCACCAACACCTACCCATTCGCGCACTGGACAAAAAAACTAGTCTGATTGCAAAGCAGTTCATTGTCCATGAGCCTAGTACAGACTTTCTTTCATTTCTAGCGAAAACAATTGCCACTTATCAAACCTCTGCGTTTCACTTTTAATCTCAATGCGTTATAAAACTT
Source organism: Nostoc commune NIES-4072 (assembly GCF_003113895.1). NCBI lineage: Bacteria > Bacillati > Cyanobacteriota > Cyanophyceae > Nostocales > Nostocaceae > Nostoc > Nostoc commune. The sequence goes on from NZ_BDUD01000001.1 coordinate 161,668, forward strand.
AAAATTTTTCCTTAGCAGCTAACATCTGTAAAATCTTTTCTACATGATCCAACTCTCCAACGATTCGCCGAATTGGGTGCGGCCAAACTTTGACAAGGGTAGGAGTTGCAGAAACCTGATTGAGTTCTGCTTGTTCTGGATGAGTTAAAACATCAATCACTTTCAAAGTATAAGGATGTCCCAGCGATCGCTCCAACAATTCGTGTAAATTTTGCAGAATACGTTCGGTTGTACTGCTATGTCCGGCAACAAACAATCGCAGAACATAGCCTTGTGTAATGGCTTCCTTTTTTTGTACTATTACAGGTTGATGGTATTTTGGCACAGGTTCAGAAAGGTCTAAACGAACAATTAAGTCGTGATCCTCCCAAAGCTGCGGGAATGAGGAACGATAAGTTGTTAATACCATGCGATCGCACAATCCCTCCTGCCAAGGAGCTGCTTGCCATACTAACTCCCCTGTCGCAAAAATGGCATTAAGCAAAGCTTGATGTCTAATGACAGCCGGATAAGCTTCAGCAAAAGTACGCACTTGTTGAGTACGTGGATCTAACCAGTGGTCAATAGTTGCAGTATAACAAGGCACTAAAAAGTGCGGTGGCTCTGGTAAATCTAGGATTTCTTGCAAAGCCGAACACAAATGCAAATGCCATCTACCTTGTTTGCTAGGGTCGATGCAGTAAATTAAATCTCCTCCAGGTGTGAATAGGGCAATACCTTTAAACAACTGGGGTGTAGATAGTTTGTTTGTCGTTAAATTATTCACAGAGGTTAGGAAGCTAAAAGTAAAAATTCTCTCTTTTACCTTTTACCTTAGCTATAACCGCAACCAGGATGACAAAGATATTTGGGAGTGGGGAGTGGGGATTAGGGAGATGAGGGAGATGAGGGGGATGAGGGGGATGAGGGGGATGAGGGGGATGAGGGGGACAAGGGGGATAAGGGGGAATATTGAAGAAGTCTCTTCTCCATGCCCAATGCCCAATGCCCAATGCCCAATGCCCAATCCCCAATCTTAAACTCGACCTCTGAGAAACTGTGCCATTTCGTTAGGAGTTGGTGACATTTCTAAAGCAGTCTCTTCAGTGATGCGACCGTCTTGGTAGAGATTGAGCAATGATTGATTCATCGTAATCATGCCGTCAAAGCCAGCTTGTTTCATCAACTCGCCAATTTCATCATACTTACCATCTTTGATCCATTCTTTGATAGCCTCAGTATTGATCAGCACATCGTGGAAAGCAGCCCGCTTCCCGTCAGTTGTACGGCACAAACCTTGGGCAATTACTGCCACTAAAGACTCAGATATTGCCACCCGCATTGCATCTTGTTCATCACCAGAGTAGAGATTGAGAATCCGTTCAATGGTTTTGACAGCGCTATTGGTGTGTAGGGTTCCCATAACTAAGTGACCAGTCTGAGCGGCTTTTAGAGCGGTGTTGACTGTTTCCTTATCCCGCATTTCCCCCACCAGAATCAAATCTGGATCTTCCCGCAAAGCTGCTTTCAAAGCGTTGTCAAATTTCCGGGTATGCATTCCCACTTCCCGTTGTTTGACTAAAGACTTGCGGCTTTGATGGATAAATTCTATTGGGTCTTCAATGGTGATGATATGCTTGGACATCTCCTTATTGATGTAGTCAACCATCGCCGCCATTGTGGTGGACTTACCAGAACCAGTGGGCCCAGTCACTAAAATTAAACCTTTGTGATGATGGCAAATATCCCGAAAAACTGGAGGTAATCTCAACTGTTCCATAGTCAAGATTTTTAGCGGAATCAACCGCAACACCATTGCAGGCCCTTTAAGGGAGCCAAAAACATTAATCCGCACGCGAGCAAAGTCATATTGAGTTGCTCCGTCAAATTCTAAGTGTTCTTCAAAGCGCTGAATTTCCCCTTCACTCATCACCTCCCGTAACCAACTCATAAAAGCTTCTTTATCTGTTTCTGGATAATCCGTTGGTTGAATTTCTCCTCGGCTGCGGAAGCGCGGTACTTCACCTACACCCAAGTGAATGTCAGAATATCCCTGATCGAAAGCTTCTCTGATTAACTTCGCTAAAGTCAGTTGTGAACTGCTGTTTTTAGGGGCAACTGAACTAGGTATTGGCGGTGGACTAACCGGACGATGACCTGCAACAGGCGCGTTGCTACTCCTATCTGACATATCCAATGTTTGTGTCATCTGCCTCTGGGTACTAGAGGTTGGCGGTGGGGGCGGCGGCATTGGTGGCAGGTTACGTCCAACAGCAGAGTTAGAATTTGATGGAGACTGTGATTGTGTCATATATCTTCACATTTGGCAGTTAAAAAGTTGAATTAACGAGAAGTCAAGTCACTTACTTCGATGACTTTTGGAGAGTGCTTGCGTGCAAGCTCTAGTGGTGATGAAATGGATTGAAATTTTAGAACTATGTTCAATCCATTTCATCCACCTCAATTTGTATCTTTTTTTTATTGAAATTCCACTAGTCAGATTACTTAAATAAATTATTTAACCTATCCACCCTGGTTTAACACACGGAAGGACTCAAACTTCTTCAGAAAAAATACATAGATATTTTAGTAATTAATAATACTTATAGCAAAATATAAATATTCTGAGCTTTTTAGATGAGAAATTTATCCCACGCATGGACACGAATTGCCAGCAATTAACAGCACAAACACTAGCAGATCATTTATTCAGCCCATCTATGAATTATGAGAACCAATACTAATTTTTATAAGAAATGTTAAGTAGAATAGGATTAATATATTGGGGATCAAGGTTAAAAGCTCATACCTTTTAGCTTATATATCTGAAGGCAGATGCACAAAACAAGTTGTTTGACATAGATATAAGCGCTGACTTTTTATTCATAATTACAAAAAATTAACTGTAAACTTTAGTAAATAAATGCTCATTTTCTCTATTAGTTTTTATATACTGAATTTCACTGAGAAACAAAATCAGTTTACTCGCCAAAAGCGAGAGATGACTGAAAATTAAAATTCGTTGTGTATTTTTGGGAGGAAAAGTCATGGTTTCTGCTCAAAGCTCTAATCTAGGAAAGACCTACTCCTTGTTGATGATTAAAAGCTTTTTAATATGGACTTTTACATTAGCAGTATGTTTGTTAGTTGTCGGTTTTCCGCTAGTTGTCTTGATGGCTACGGTCGGATGTCTGTTGTCGATCATCTTACAATCTGTAATGCCTGTTAGTGCTGTTTTGCTTGTAGCAGGCGCTTTAATAATGTTTAATGTCATGGCAGTTGTATTGGCTGCGGGTGTACTAACTGTTAAAGGAGTTCATCCCAGTGAAATTAAATGGTTAAGCTGGTTGCATGGAGAGGCAGACCAAATGCAGGCTACTGTTTACGCTGCTTGCCCTTTAACTTGTGAGATTAAAATGTAGTCATTACAGGTGAATACGACAAACAGTGCGTCTGCCCGGTTTAGCCGGGTTTTTTCATGCTGTTTGTGATTTTACTTGTGACAAGGCCTGGTCATTATAGATAAATTCGATAAACAGTGCATCTACCCGATTAAGCCGGGTTTTTTTATGCTTATTAGACCTCTTGCAAAAGTGCTTTTTGCACTCTTGGGGAAAAGGGTAATGGTTTTAGGTTAAAGGGTAGTATTTAAACCTTTTCCCTCTTCCCCCTTACCCTTTTCCCCTCTTCATTTTCCTGACAAATGCCAAGAAGTCTATTGTGTGATTATCCTTTTAAGGAAGTCGGCACAATAAAACCAAACTGTGTGAAGAAAAGTAAATAAGTCTCAAACCCTTTTGCGTCCTGCTTTATGCCAACGATAATTGTTTACGCTGACTTACTTATATTTATAGTTTGTGTGATGATTGATCGCTACCTATTGACTATTGACCATAGACCATTGACTATAACCATTGGCAAATGACAGATGGCTAATGACTAATGACTAATCAAAAACGTGTTTGCATTATTTTGGGTACTCGTCCAGAAGCAATTAAACTAGCTCCTGTGATTCAGGTTTTCCAAAAGTCTTCAAGTTTTGAGTCGCAAGTAATTCTAACTGGACAGCATCGAGAGATGGTTGAGCAAGTTATGCAACTGTTCAACATCAAAGCAGATTATGACTTGGAAATTATGCAGGTTCAGCAATCTCTAAATGATATTACCTGCCGTAGTTTACAAGGGTTAGAAGCATTATTTAAGGATAAAAAACCAGATTTAGTGGTGGTGCAGGGAGACACTACTACGGCTTTTGCCGCAGCTTTGGCAGCTTTTTATCAAAAAATCCCTATCGGTCATGTAGAAGCAGGTTTAAGAACTGATGATATCTTGAATCCTTACCCAGAAGAAGCTAATCGACGGTTGATTTCTCAAATTACTCAGTTGCACTTTGCGCCTACTCCTTGGGCTGTGGAAAATTTGCACCGTTCTGGTGTTTTGGGTGAAATTCACATGACGGGTAACACGGTAATTGATGCGCTGTTGAATGTAGCTGCAACCCAAGCAGTTTGTAATGTACCAGGCTTAGACTGGGATTCATACCGCGTTCTGTTAGCAACAGTTCATCGTCGAGAAAATTGGGGAGAACCTCTGTTAGCGATCGCTCAAGGCTTTTTACAAATCTTAGACAAGTTTCCTGATACAGCTTTGCTACTACCATTACATCGCAATCCCACAGTGCGAGTTCCATTACAAGAACTTTTAGGGAATCATCCCCGAATTTTCTTGACAGATCCTCTCGATTATGGTGAGTTGGTGGGTGCAATTGGGCGATCGCATCTTTTGCTCACTGACTCTGGTGGCTTGCAAGAAGAAGCCCCCAGTTTGGGAAAACCAGTATTAGTTTTAAGAGATACCACCGAAAGACCAGAAGCTATTGCAGCCGGTACAGCGAAACTTGTAGGCACTACAAGTGAGAACATTTTTGCAAATGCTGCTGAGTTACTTAGTGATCCAGATGCTTATGCAGCAATGGCAAATGCAATTAATCCCTTTGGGGATGGTCATGCAGCAGAGCGCATTTTGCAGATTGTACAAAATTACCTGGGTCTTTCATCAGAAACTTCAACTTAGGAACTTAAAGTGAACAAAATGCAAAATTTCTGTTTTTCAGGGTGCATAAAATCCGCTTTTCTGCCGATTTTTTTACTTCAAAAAGCTCCATGTCTCATATCATGTCCGCATAAATAGTTATGCTAACCACAATACTGCTCGCTTTGTGCATTTTTAACTCGGCATTGGGTTTAGGGAAAAGGTTACTGGGTTTAGGTTAAAGGTTTTTTCTTTGCCCTTTCCCCTTCCCCTTTTCCCCAAAACCCGACAAGTATTGATGCTAACCACAACCATTACACCCCACCCTCAACCGCTCCCTGCTCTTCGGCAGGAAAGACAAAGCGTAGCTTTGGCGGGATGGGGTTCTTCGGGTTTAATAAGCAATCAAGCGGACATGATATCAGACGATAGCCGAGCGTGGGATGAATGATTTATCTCCATCCCACAAAAAAATAGTAGAATCAACAGATTTTTAACGAAGAGGCAGTTCTAAAAGGGGGCTAAAAGTTTGGGGAAATGACCTTATCCAGAACTGTTCTATCCCCCTTGCTCTCTGCTCCCTTGCCTCTTTATCAAAGGGTGACTTTTGGCTAAATACCTAAAGCTCCTCGTGTTTCGGGTCCCACCGTACCATCTACAAGTAGACCTTTACTTGCCTGAAAGCTTCGGACTCGGTTAACAGTTTCTCGACCGTAAATTCCATCAACTCTGAGATTACCTAAAGCTGTTTGAACATCTCTTACAAGCTGACCTCTAGAACCAGGGGTAAGAATCACCGAACCGCCAACACCACCAGGTCTAGTTATAGGAGCATAGTTAGGTCTATTACCAACCCACCGAGCAAAAACATATCTACCCGTAGAAAGCCTAGCAAAACCGTTTTCATACCTTTCAATGGCTGGAAGTGTTGTGCCATTTGGTAGGCAATCCACGTATGAGTAGTTAGTGCTTGGGCCTGTACGGATACGCAAACAACTGCCGTTAGTCCTGACAAATGCAGCCGTACTAATTTGAATTTGGGCAGCAGCAATAAGTAATACACCAACACCAGCTAAAGCTAACCAAGCTGAAGATTTAAGAAGTTTTTTCCAATTAAATTTAGCTTTGGTAATTCCAAATGTCTCTTCTTTATTAATAACTATGTCAAAAGATGTAAGAGGTTTTTTGTTATCTAATTGAGATTTAGAGGAATTATATTTGGTGTTTCGAGATGCTTCTTCTTGAGCAATAAACATTTGAGAATAAGCAAGATATTCCATAATGCACCCCTTTATATGAAAAAATGAGTAAATACAGAAAAAACTGAATTTCTCTGTATTTATTCTTAGTATATTTTATATCTCTGTATTGTCAAAAGGTTTTTGCTGGTAGCGGAATTAAGAAAAAATAAAATCAACGTGAGTTCGATAAACCTCTCACTACCTTGAACTTTAGTTCAAAGGTGTCCCTCTCGCCCCAATACTTCTCGGTTAAAGGGGAAGGGGAAAAGGGAAAAAAAGCTTTAACCCTTCCCCTTTAACCTTTTCCCAAAACCTGATTCCGGATTAAAAATGCAAAACCCGAGAAGTATTGCCTCTCGCCCGTCGAAGAGGGGCCATTTTATGTAGAAAAATCAGGGAGAGGTCTTTTTGATTGAGCTAATTAAGCGGATACTTCGCAGTGTCCAGATCCCCGACTTCTTAAAGAAGTCGGGGATCTAACTTTTCACTATATATAATCCGTCGAATTCACGTTGAAATCAGTTAAAAGATTTCTACAAAAATAAATAAAATTTAGTAAAAGCTTTTTTGCTTACTGGCTCCTTCTTTATGCGTCCAAATATGTCAAGCGTATTGTTCGAGTCTAGCTAAATTAACAACCGTAGATGCTAATTCGTCTAAATCTATCGGCTTACAACGGTATATATCATAACCTGCTAATAATGCACGATTACGGTCTTCGTCGAAAGCAGATGCCGTCAGAGCAATAGCTGGAATCTTTCTCCCTCGCCTTGCTTCTATATTTCTGATCTTTGTGAGCAGTGAGCAGCCGCTCTCATCTGGTAAATAAATGTCACTAATCAGGATGTCTGGTTTAAAAAATGACATTATTTCTAGAGCATCACCTGCCGAAGCAGCTGTAATAATCTCTGCTCCGTCTATTTCAAATAGAAAGGTAAGTAAGGTTCTCGTATCAGGGTCGTCATCCACAATGAGCAATCGCAGACCTTTAAAAGACATCGACTGATTAGACATTATTTCACCGCCGTGTAGCTGAAACACCATCAAATCGCATGTATTTATAAATGCGATTTGATGCATACTTTACTAAATCTTAATGGAACTAACTGGCAAACGTCTGTCCGGTGTCGGACATAGTAGGTTAAAATTATTCACTAGTTATTCACTAGCGATGTCTACGACGGGCTACGCCTACGCGCCTTGGCTAATTGTCCAGCAACCGAGCAAATTCGTTTTGGATAACTCGATAACACTCACAGGAAGTTGCTTCCAAATCTTCCCGATTCAGGATGCTAATATGACCACGCTGATAGCGAATTATTCCGGTTCGGCTCAGGGTATTAGCCGCTACTGTCACACCGGAGCGCCGTACACCCAGCATCTGGGCAATAAATTCTTGTGTGAGCGGAAAATCCTCTAATTGCAGGCGGTCAGAGACTGTCAGTAGCCAACGAGCCAGCCGCTCCTCTAGGGTATGAAAACGGTTGCAGGCACATCCTTGCGCCAGTTCAGTGTATACAGCTTGTACATAGCGCAGCAGCAGGTTTTGAATAGCTCCGCCCTGATTGAACTCGGTTTTAAGTATATCTGCATCCATCTGCATAGCAGCACCTGAAACCTGCACAAACGCTTTTGTGGTTGTTGTATTGCCTCCTAAAATTACTGGGATACCGACCATGCCTTCATTGCTCACTATCCCAACTTCCACCATTGAGCCATCTTCCATACTACTGACAATAGAAACTACTGCGTGTTGAGGAAAATAGACGTGTGCGATCGGTTCTTTTGGTTCGTAAATTACTTGCCGAGTCGAAAGCGAAACCAACTTCAGGTGTGGAACAAGACGCTGATAATCATTAGTTGACAAAGCCGCGAGTAACTTATTTACTTGCGGCTTAAAAGTGTTTTCCCTCACTGAACATTAAAAAAATAGATAAATTTGCTCAAAATACTTTAAATCAAGTTACTTTTGCGAGTCTGTTCGGTTTCGCACACATAACTCAAAAAAATTTTTCGGCTCGGTTACTGGGCAAAAAGCCCAGTAACCGAGCAAATTCGTTTTGTATGACTCGATAACACTCGCAGGAAGTTGCTGACAAATTCTCTCGGTTCAAGATGTTAATATGACCACGGTGATAGCTGATCATTCCGGCTCGGCTGAGAGTGCTAGCCGCAACTGTAACGCCGGAACGACGCACACCTAGCATCTGAGAGATAAATTCTTGCGTGAGGAAAAAATCTTCTGATCCCACACGGTCAGAGACTGTCAGTAACCAACGAGCCAGCCGTTCGTCCAGTGTATGCAGACGGTTACAGGCAGCTCCTTGCGCCAGTTCAGAATATATAGCTTGTATGTAAGACAGCAGCAGGGTTTGAATAGCTCCGCCCCGATTGAACTCGGCTTTAAGTACATCTGCATTCATCTGCATAGCAGCGCCCGAAATCTGCACAAATGATGTTGTGGTTGTGATCTTGTTTCCTAAAATTACCGGGATACCAATCATGCCTTCACTGCTCACTATCCCAACTTCCGCCGTTGAGCCATCTTCCATAGTGGCAACTATAGAAACCATTGAGTTGTGAGGAAAATAGACCTGTGCGATCGGTTCGCCTGCTTGAGAAAGAATTTGCGGAACTTCGAGCGAAACTAGTTTTAGATGGGGGAGAAGACGCTGATAATCACTGGCTGGCAAAGCTGCAAGCAGCTTATTTAATGGTTGCTGAAAGATATTTTCATCTAATGACATTAGAAGCCACTCTTCTTAAATTAGGTGACTTTAGAAAAACCAACTCAGGGCATAAGGAAAGGATTTAAGGGTCAGATCCTAATGTCAAAAGGTGTATTCACTAAAGAAACATAGGAGCAATCTAAAAAAGCTTAAATTAATACACTTGTTTAAGTCTGTGCACTTCCGTACATAGAAACTTAAAAAAACTTATTTTCGTCGTTTATTGGGCTTATTGTCCAATAAACGAATAATTTCCTCTTCTAGTATCTGATAACATTCACAGGAAGTTTTTTCTAAAGCCTCTCGATTCAGAATCTTAATCTGACCACGGTGGTAGGCGATCATTCCAGCTTGGCTCAGGGTGCTAGCTACTTCGGTGACACCAGCGCTATTTACACCCAGCATCTCTGAGATAAATTCTTGGGTAAGCGGAAATTCCTTTGATTCCAGACGGTCAGAGATTGTCAGCAGCCAACGAGCCAGCCGCTCCTCTAACTGATGAAGACGGTTGCACACAGATTCTTGTACTATTTGAGTGTATACACCTTGCACATAGCACAGCAGCACCGTTTGAAGCGCTGCACTCCGATTGAACTCGCTTCTGAGTATATTTGCATCGATTTGCATGGCACTGTCTGGAATTTGCACCAATGCAGTTGTGGTTGTGATGTTGTCTCCTAAAATCACAGGCATACCCACCATGCCTTCATTACTCACTAAACCAACTTCCATTGTCGAGCCATCTTCCATAGTGGTGACAATAGAAACCACTGCGTTATGAGGAAAATAGACCTGTGTAATCGGTTCGCCTGTTTGGTAAAGGACTTGCCGATCTGAAAGTGGAACCAGCTTCATGTGGGGAATAAGACGCTGATAATCACTGGCTGGCAGAGCTGCAAGCAACTTATTTGCTGGTTGCTCAAAGGCATTTTTGTCTAATGACATTGGAATTCTCCTAAATGTAGCCGTCTCTAGAAAAGGCAACTTACGGCATAAGGAGAAAAATCAAGAATTTGATCCTATATGTCAAAAGGTGTATTCCCTAAAAATGTTTTAATAAAAGATTAGATTTTTATATTTATTATAAACATATTTATAATAAATATAATTAAATTAGAAATTTACTCTAGCAAATAAATCCTGATACACTCAAAAAAGGTAGGGGCAATTCATGAATTGCCCCTACCGATCTACCTCACATGAATGAAAACCGCCATATAGCTCACTAAAGCATTTATCATCTATCTAAAGGTTGAGAGCAAAATAATAGAAATTGCATAGCAAAGTAGCCCGCCTCAGAATAAATTCTGAGTCTAATAGCGAAAGTCGTCTAAAGACGACTGAGAAAATGTTATGGCCTGTTTTAAGGAGCCTCCTGAAAGATATTCCTGTTGGGAGCATTGGAACGAATTACGTTAGCGAAGCGGTAGCGAGGAACGAGCGTCATTACGAATTACAACTTTACCAAAGTGAGCCGCACTTTTGAGGTAATGATAAGCTTCTCGTGCTTCAATGAAAGGGAAAACTCGATCAATAATTGGTTTAATTTGATGCTGTTGCATCGCCTGATTCATTGCTTCAAACATTTCCCGGCTGCCAACATAAATGCCTTGAACTGTTAAACTTTTAAAAAGTATTGGCATGGGGTCAATTTCATTTCCTCTACCTGATAATACGCCAATCAAGCTAATACCTCCTCCAATACGGACTGCTTGCAGTGATTTTGGCAGAGTACCTGCACCGCCTACTTCTACTACATGATCTACACCTGTGCGATTGGTTAATTGGTAAACTTGCTTTTCCCAATCTGGTGTTGTTTTGTAATTGATTGTTTCGTCAGCACCAAGCTGTTGAGCTAGTGCCAATTTCTCATCACTGCTAGAAGTAATAATTGCTCTAGCACCATGTATCTTGGCAAACTGGAGAGCAAAAATCGAAACTCCCCCCGTACCGAGTAATAAAATACTATCACCTGCGCGAATATTGCCTTTTGTCACCAGTCCATGCCAAGCTGTGACTGCTGCACAGGGTAAGGTTGCGCCTTCAATGTAGGATAGATGGTCAGGTAATATTACCAAACCATTTTGGTGTAATACGACATACTCAGCTAGCATTCCATTGATACCGCCTCCTAAATCGGATTTCATTTTCTCTTTGGTTAAAGAGCCATAAATCCAGTCTTGGAAGAAAATACCAGCGACGCGATCGCCTATTTTAACCCGTGTCACACCTTCGCCTACCGCCACGACTTCCCCCGCACCGTCAGACAGGGGAATTAAGGGATATTTTTGTCCAGAACCGTAAGCTCCTTCAATGACTAGCAGATCGCGGTAATTTAGGGATGTTGCTTTGACTTGAATGAGAACTTGTCCCGCAGTCGGTTTTAGTTCAGGGCGATCGACTAATGCGAGGGCATCAATCCCGGCGTTGCTTTGAATTTCGTAAGCTTTCATTGGCGGATTCCTTTTGCCAAAGATTATATACAGGGCTATTTCATTCTCATCTAGCCCGCCTCAGAATAAATTCTGAGGCTAATAGCAAAAGTCGTCTAAAGACGACTAAGGAAAGGCTTTTAGTCCACTAAAGTGGACTTAAGCTATTAGCTCGGAACTTTAGTTCTGGGCGGTTTATGTTTAGAACGAAATAGCCCTACTCTAAATTGATAGTCATTTCACCTTATGAGCTTGGTTGCTGATCGGGAAACATACATTTATCAGAATCGCAACCACTAGGGCCAGCCTCTGCCATTTCGCCTAAATCGTAGCGGCTTAAGACTGCACAGAAATCATCTGTTTTGCGCCGTGCTTTCACTTCTTGATTTAAGCGATTGTAAGTTGGTTTATCTATCGGTTCAAATGGCAAACGTGGGAATGATTGTAAATCATCAAAACGAGCTAAAAGAGCGGCTGAAATATATCCTTCATCATTCTGGATAGTTTCGTAAATGCGCTGTCCTAAAGGTTCGATCTCATCAGAACGAAGTTCTAAAGTTGCTGATGTGTTGTGAGTCACGTACCAACGTTGAACCTGGAGGACAAAATCAAATTGGGCTAAGACTGAAAACTTAGAAACATCAATTTCATCAGCCCCTGGTAAATCAGCCCAAGATACAGAAACAGGGATTTCTACTAACCACTCACTCACCCGTGGATCAAAGGGATCGTTGAGCAAATTGCCCTGTTCATCTTTATCTGATTGAGAGGGAATGACGTTGTAACCATAGTCAATACAAGCTAAGGCTACTGGGTCATTTTTGCCGAAGGTGATGCGGCGAATAAATCTTTGCGCTTTTGGGGGATGCCATCCTGAACTAGCATTAGTTAATAATGCCTTCGTGCCACTGGGCTGGACTGTAGTGCAACGATTTGGACGCTTGAAATTATGGCGATCGCAGTAATCCCAAACTACCCTATGTACAATATCTTTCCAAGAACTTAGATATTTTTCTTCCTCACGCTTGAAAGCTAATCCTTGTGGAGTTGCAGGTCTTCCGGCTTCCCACCAGCGCAGCCAATCAACACCAAAAGCATGGACAAAGAAATCAAATAAACCTGTAAAAGAAACTCCCACAATCGGATCTAATTCACGGCTGTATTGATAACGTGGTTCCAGGAATTTGTGATTTAAAAGTGCTGCTACAGATAGCGCCCCAGCAGTGAAAGCTTCCTCTTGTTCTTTATAGTTATGTGGATCGATTTGATTGAGGTGAACCTCTGACAAATTGCAGTTACCAGTTAGGGTATTACCAAATACTCCTTTGTGATGTTCTGGTTCATTGAAGCAATAAGTATCGTGCAAACTTGGTAATTCTTCTACACCTCTGACTATTTGCCATTTACCTTTGTGTTTTGCGTCACACCCTTTGCTCACATCCAAACGCTGGCAAGGAATTTGTCCACAGTCAGTAATTTGCAAGTAGTATAAATCTTGACTGCGAACACCAGAGTTAGTTACTGACCCTTTATGAGCGCAGAGATTTAAAGAAGAACGGATACCGCATTTAGTTAGTAATAACTGCACTCGATACGCACGTTCGTAATCAGAAATGTAAATCCTAATGCCATTGCTATGTGTATTTGTGCCATCTGTATCGGCTAAACCAGCAATAAAGTGCAAAATTGCTTGGCGATTCCAACTAGCAATTACATTCAGTGACTCTGGATTTGTTTTTAAACTCTTTAAAAATTCTCCAGAAAAACCTAAGTCTGTTACATCTATAAAAGTTGGTAAGTAGTCATAGTTTCTTTCAGGAGACTTACTTCCGATTACAGATAAAGCTGCTTTTTGTTCATAGAGTCTAACTTTGGCATTACCATTTTGGTCTGTAGTTCCATCTCCTACAGCTATCCCCAAAGTATAGGCATAACTTGGATCGATATTTAACCCACTTTCATACTGAATCATAAAAGGCTCAGTATGAATGGCATATCTACTAACATCCATCAAATCCTTGGTTTGCACTTCTTTGTATTCTTTATCAAATCTATCTTTCACAAAGAAGCGATGATATTCGGTTGCATCTAAGTAAGTACCATCTGCAAATTTGACTCGATACAGCTTGCGTTCGCTACCAGTTTTAAATGGCGTTATTTGACTCCATTTTTGACCATTCCAAATCTCAATTTCATCTCCAACAACATCTTTGATTTTATGCATTCCATCTTTAGTGATGAGCAAAGTATCACCACTCACACAATGGAAGTTAGCGCCAATTATCTCACCACACGGATTTAAACCGTAGCGAGCTAAACGATGTTCTAGCTCATTAGCATCAATATTTGGATAGCGTTCCTGTAACCACTGTTTTGCTGTTCCTTGTTCATAAGCTTGCAAAAAATTAACTTTGTCAGATTGTGTTGGCAGCAAATCAATGTTTGATCGCGCTACGGCTTCACCAGCCCATTGAATCGCTCCCTCGCCACTATAATATTGTTTGCGAACGGCATTAAGACATTCTTCTAAGGTTGGCTTGCGGTGAAAAACTCTCGTATGGTTCGCCATCCTGAGTGCATCACGCTCTGGATCAATTCGCCAGTTGCCACTTTCATCTTGCTGCCATAAGTTATCTTTGGCATCAGCAAACAAACTATCTTCACTAGAACCTTGCCTCATGCCAGCACTATTATGTGTCAGATAGCCATCGCAATAGAAACAATGAGCTTCTTCGACTTCAATATCGTAAGTGTGGACATGATCGTAACTGCCTAGTCCTTTCACAGTGACTGGAATATCTAGCGAGATATCAGCTTCAACGATATAGCGCTCATAATTGGCATCAACAGTGCGAGAACCTTGGAATCCCATATCTCGCATCTCGCTATAAGTGTAAGCTTCTTGCATGATTGCACCAGGGACGGTAAAACCATACATTTTCAATCCTTTTTTCACACACCCTTTAGCTGAGTGTGGTGCAATGAGTGCGTTATAACGCTCTTTAAGGGCTGGAATTGTTAGGTTGTACTTTACTTGCCATGTTTGCTGTTGTGGATGGGTAATGCTAATTCTGCCAGCGATCGCTAAACTGGATAAAACTGCACTAACTTGTCTAATAAATGACCGATAGACTGAGGTAACTAAGTGAGGGGGTCGGTTATTGACAGCACCACCACTGTCCATTAATCCAGCTAGGTAAGCCGCCCTGATATCTACTGAACCTTGCAAAATAAAACTAGGAATTGCTAGGGGAATATTAGGTTGCTTAATGTAGCGATAGAAATACTCAGCTAGTCGAATAGATGAGCAGATTGATTTGGCAGTGTTTTCGCCCTTGATTACTCCATGAGTAGCAGTCAATCCAAATAAAGCTAAAACAGCATCTATCTTGGCTTGAACTCTAGCTGTGAGTTCTGCATCTAAGCTGTTCATTGTCCATTCAACCCGGCCATAAGGCTTATCATACTTATTGCGACCGAGAGCAATATAGCCGTCACCGTGGGTTAACCCAATTAGCCAAGCAACCTCAGATGTTAATTCGGGAATTACAAACGACTTAGCTGTGCGACTGTTTGAGGGTCGAGATTCAGTAAAATCAGGGGGGAGATGGGTAACTGTACCAGGTAGAACTTGTGTGTTGTGCAGTAGGCGATCGCCCTCAACTAAACTTGCAACCGATTTCCAAGTAATTCCCCCTTGAGCATCTGCAAGAACTGCTTGTCTGTGGTTTAAAGTTGCTCTTGGGTAAGTCGCATTAGTTTCAATTTCATAGACATCCTGAAATCCTTGGTCGAATTTATCAACAACTCGCCGAAATCCTAAAGGAGTTTGTACTAGATCGCCCACTTGGACATCGCAAATGGGAACAAGACCTTTGGAAGTATGAACTAAAGCATCTTCAGGTAGACAGCGCCGAATATTACCTGCAACAATTGTTACAGCAGCTTGATCGATTAACAGACAGCATTCAACTGAATTTAATTGCCGTCCTACAGCTTTATTTAGGATGGAAGCACAACGCTGATAAAGTCCGGGCAATTTTATAGGATTAGCAACTCCTCCAAAGCCGTTGAGAGTTTCTCCTGCTTTTCGGACATCACTGATGTCAACTAATACTTCAACTTCTCCTGAAAATCGTTCATTAGTGGAGAGTTCTAATAGGGCTTGATATGATTCAACCCAACCTTCACGGCTATCTCCAACGTGAATAGTGACGTTATTGCCTTCTATATGAGTTTCAGTATATTCACGCCGTTGTTGAACAGGAGTGCTGCCAATTTCGCCTTGTACAGTAACATTCAATTGATTACGGATGGGGGGCAACTGGTTAATAAATTGTGGTTCTATGACGGCTCCAGTACCACAGCCCATCATTGCCAAATCCATCATTAATCCGAAGGCACTCCAGTCTTCGAGATTGGTGGAGGTGCAATTATAAGCCCCAGAAAAATTCTTTGGCTTGGTTATCCAGTCTGTACCACCAACCCACAGCCAGCGTCCACTGGGCATAGCTTTCAAGTTGCGCTGCATTTTATCGAGGATGACAGCTTCTTCTTGAGTGAGCTTTCCTAACTCGACTAAGCCGAGTAAAGTGCGATCGCATACCTCATCCCATGTTTCCCTTAGTCCTGCCTTTGTGCGGCGGCTATAGGTTCTAAAAAATACGGGATTAGCAGCCGGTGCTGTTTCGGGAAACTTTGCACTCTGGCGTTTTCTTTCGAGTTCTCGAACCATATACTAAGTGTCTTGCGTTCTTGTTGCGTGCGGACAGACTATGACTATACGCCAAGTAGTTTGAGTATTAAAGATTGTCAAATTGTCCACTTTACGCTAGTTATAAGCCGTAGTATTTGCAACAAAAATTTATGATGTATAATATTCTTCACCCTTGGGTAGCATCTCAAACTCAAGTTTTAATTAGCACATATAAATTTATAAGTAAAATCTCTTTATACCGATTCTTAACTTAGCGGAGGCATAAACTTTGCTGAAAATTATGCAGGTAGAAATTGACGAACATAAATCTCATATACACCAACTCTTTTGGGAATATTTTAACGAGACTAAGTTGATATTCAGCCATCAGTTTGGTATCAATTTAGATGTGAATAAATTCTTTGAGCAATATATGACTCAACTGCACGAATTTATACCCCCTTCAGGACGCTTGCTTTTGGGACAATACGAGGCAAAAATAGCAGGCTGCGCTTGCTTGCGAAAAATTGGTGAAGATATTGGCGAAATTAAAAGGATGTATGTAAGACCAGAATTTCGCAAAAAAGGAATCGGTAGAGCATTATTAGAAACTATCATCAATGAAGCTTCTAATATTGGTTACTCAAAGATTCGTTTAGACAGCGCCCCTTTTGCAAAGGAAGCACATACACTTTATCGTGTATATGGCTTTCAGGATATAGAGCCGTATTTAGAAAAGACAGAGATTCCTATAGAATATCGAGCCAACTGGGTTTTTATGGAATTAGTTTTAAAATGATCAATATCCGTTGTGAAACTCTGTCAGACTACACAGTAATAGCTGAGGTGAATACATTAGCCTTTGGGCAAGAAAATGAGGCTAAATTTGTAGAGAAAATTCGCTGTTCTGACCGCTATATTCCAGAACTTTCTCTGGTTGCAGAGATTGATAATGTTGTAGTCGGTCATATTTTATTCAGCTACATTGACCTGGTGAGTGAAGAAACACTACAGGTACTCGGTTTAGCACCTTTGGCAGTTCATCCAAAGTTTCAACGACAAGGTATTGGTAGCGCACTAATAAAAGCAGGGTTAGAAATAGCAGAGGCAAAGAAAGAAGCCATAGTGATTGTCCTTGGTCATCCCCATTTCTATACTCGCTTTGGTTTTCAGCCTTCTGTTGTTTATGAAATCGAGTCTCCTTTTCCAGTACCAGAGGATGTCTTCATGGTTAAACCACTGCAAAGTTATCAAAAAAGGTATAAAGGAAAAGTTTTTTATCCATCTACTTTTGATGGAGTGTAACTCGCGCACAAATTCAGGGATGAGGCAGATGAATAGGAAATTAGCCGAATGCTGCGCGTAGCTTGCTTCGGTATAGAGGTACGCGCAGCGTCTTGTAGAAAGCGTCATTACGAATTAGTTAAACACTCTGGCTTGATGCTTTCTTGGCAATAGTTTTTAAGCGAGTTGCTCTGCTTTTACGGAGACTCTCACTTCTGCGAACTCCACCAGCCATCTCATATTCGCGGCTGTCTTTGCCGTATTTAAAAGCAATCCCTGTGAGCATTTTCTCTGAGAAAGCGCCCAAAGTTTGTTCTAACTCTTCAAGTTCTAATTTGGAAGAGTCAATCATGCTGAGAATAGTGTTATGCCCCTCTAACTTGGTACGTACCTGTTCAAGTAATTGTGTCAGGTTTGTTAAGTTATAAGCATCCCCAAGATCCAGATTGGGATTTATTGCTTTGAGTCCAGCGAATCTTAACTCAGCATTTTCTAAAACGCGAGATGTGCGTTTTCTTTGAGACATAGATTTATTTCCTTGTGAGGTTTCTAAAATTACTATGCCCTACTGAAGCTAAATTTTGGTTCAGCAAAATCCACAATAATTATTGTGTTTTGTAGCAGAATTTCTCAGTATACTAAATTAAGTATAATTTTATACTTATAAAGTAATGCGTTATCGTGCAGTGCAACGCACCCTACTACAGAATAAGCTGTGTCAACTCCAGAACAAGCTGTAGTTACTAAAACTTGTTCGTTTGTAACTCTAGAACAAGCTGTAGTTACTAAAACTTGTTAAGTGATAAGTTCAGAACAATCTGTAGTAACTAAAACTTCTACTTTACTTATCACTTAAGGACTTTGTATAATTAATAAATGATTTTTTTAAATAAAACTAAAGTTTTATTTATATAACGACAACTATTTGTAACTAAAGTATCTACATTTATTAGTACAGCTTAAGTTGTATAGGATTACTATTTGATTTTTGAACGAAATTAAGTATTGTAGAGTGTGTTAGAACGGAGTTCGTAACGCACTATGAACACGAGTTTGATGCCGTACTCTCCGTGCTAACACATCCTACGTATATTTTCTCCAAATCAAACCGGATTCTTATATTAACTACAGATGTTAGTTTAGCTATCAAAGGATGAGTTTTTGTAACTGATTCTCTTAAAACTAGAAAAATAATTAAAAGAGGTATTTGTTGAGGCTGGCTACGATTCTCAGGAGAAAATTATTGGCCTTGTGCAAAGAGGTTAAACGAGTGATAAAGAAGTTTTCTGTATATTCAGACAGGAATTCGTCGTCATGCTTGATATATTAGGATTGAGAAAAAGATTATTAAACTATTGGTGCTGAAACTACACCCTTTACCTCTAATGCAGCCGCAACCCGTAAAATTAAAGCTTCGTTATATGGTGCTGCTATCAATTGCACACCTAAAGGTAAAGTATTTTGGTGCTGAATTGGTACTGATAAAACTGGTAAACCAATAAAAGATAATGGTTGAGTAAATAATCCTAAATGAGGACGGACAAGAATTTCTTCCCCATCCAAAATCATGGTTTGTTGACCAATTAGCGGTGTGGAAATTGGTGTAGTTGGGGCAAGAATTATATCTACATTTTGAAAGACTTCCCGAACGCGATCGCGGTACCATTTTCTAAAGCGTTGTGCTTGCAGATACCAGCTACTAGGAATTAACGCCCCAGCTAAAAAGCGATCGCGTGTTGCTGAATCAAAATCTTGAGGACGACATCGCAATTTATCCAAATGCAGATTTGCGCCCTCACTAGCTGTAATCACAAAAGCTGCTGCACGGGCGCGGTGTGCTTCTGGTATGGTTACGTATTCAGTGACATCCAAAGAATCAGCTATCTTTTGCACTGCTGCTAAAGCTTCCGGTTCTGCGCCTTTGGTGAAATAATCAGCTGCAATGGCAATTCTGATATCAGAAATATCTTGTTTAAGTTGTGGTAAAACCAATTCAGGCGGACGCTTTGTGCAAACTGGATCGCGATCGTCTTCTCCTTGAAGCACATCAAACACCGTGGCGATATCCTGCACCGAACGCGCAAAAGGGCCAATATGGTCAAAACTGCTAGAAAATAAAGCTACGCCAGCACGAGATAACCTTCCGTAAGTCGGCTTTAAACCAAAAACGCCACACAACGCCGCCGGAACGCGAATTGAACCATTGGTATCAGAACCCAATGTTAACGGTACTAACCCAGCAGCAACAGCAGCCGCCGAACCACCCGATGAACCACCAGCAACTCGCTGTAAATCATGGGGGTTGTGAGTAGCACCGTAATGGGAGTTTTCTGTAACAAACCCATAAGCGTACTCATCCATATTTAAAGCGCCAACCAGCACAGCACCCGCTTGTTTCAGCTTTGCTAATGCGGTTGCATCTTGGCTTGCTGCTGGGTTCTCTGCATTGATTTTCGACCCCGCCAGAGTCGTTCGCCCTGCGATATCAAAGAGATTTTTCACCGCAAAAGGTACACCAGCAAGTATTCCAGGATGATTACCTTGGGCGATTTCCCTGTCAATGCGGGCTGCATCTGTTAAAGCCGTTTCAGCAATCACAGCCGTAAAACAGTTAAGTTGATTATCTTGCGCTGCTATTCGTGCGATCGCAGCCTTGGTAACTTCCACCGCGCTAACTTTGCCTTCACGTACAGCAGCAGCTATCGATACAGCATCATTCATGGTTCAAAAACTGGTGCAACTTCAATATCCTCTGGTAGCGGAAAAGAATTTACTAGATTAGCGATCGCACTAATTCTCTCAAAATTTGCCACCACACCATCACGATACTCATCCCTTAGCTGCAAATCCAACAACAACGCCATAAGATCAACATATTCATCTACATTAAATCTTTCCATCTCTTCTTTGCGTCCTTGGCGTCTTCGCGGTTCGTTATACCAATTCAATTAATGATTGCAACACATCCTTGGGTAAAGACGCGATGAATCGCGTCTCTACAAAGGGTCTATTTGTCGCATTCTTTTTTCAAATTGGTATTATTCTAAACTTATAACCTCTTTCGGCAACACAAAAAATCCATTCTCCCCCGCCTCAAAATCAACAACCTGAAACACAGCATCAATATTCAACTCACCATAAATATGAGGAAATAAATTACCTACCTCCGCAGCTTCATAACGAATTTCAGCTTTAACTTGTTCAGAATCAATGCAAAGAATTACCAAACCCTTTTGATTAACAAAAAAGCGATTCGCCACCCAGATAACTTGTGCTGCTGTCGAACAGTGGATAAATCCTTCCGAGTCTAACGTATCACCCCGATAGGTTCCAAGAATTTTTGCTTGTTCCCATTGTTTGCTTTTGGTGATATGTAAAATAGTGTTCATGGTAATTAATTAACTAATGCGATTAATTTTATACAGTAAACCTGGCTGTCATTTATGTGAAGGCTTGCAAGAAAAGCTAGAACAAATCCAAAATCTTAGTTTCGAGTTGGAAGTTAGGGATATTACGACTCGTGAAGATTGGTTTAGTGCATATCAGTATGAGGTGCCGGTACTTTATTTATCGAACCGCCAAGACGCCAAGGGCGCGGAGGGAGAAATTATAGAAGCACCATTGCCTCGTCCTTCTCCTCGTGCTAGTGTGCAGCAGTTGGAGCAAATGTTGCGTAAGTATTTAGCCAATTAGAAAAAAATAATGCAGAATAAGCGCAAGATTAAGAAGGTGACGAGGTTCACAAAATGAAATTGCGGGAATTACTAACGGCGGTGGACAGTGTTGAACAATTGCCTAGCCATCCGATGGAAGATGTGGAAGTTAGGGGTTTGAAGACGAATTCCCATGCTTGTAGTGCGGGAGATTTGTTTATTGGGATGCCAGGAACGCGGGTTGATGGTGGGGAATTTTGGCAAAGTGCGATCGCATCCGGGGCTGTAGCTGCGATCGTTTCTCCCGAAGCTGCACAAAAAAATCCTCCCACAAATGAGGCTGTGGTCATTAGTGCAAGTAACATAACTCAAGCTTGTGCCCAGATAGCTAGTGCTTTTTACGGTTATCCGGGGCGAAAACTCAAGCTGGTGGGTGTGACTGGTACAAATGGCAAAACTACAACTACTCATCTGATTGAATTTCTGCTCATTAAAGCTAATCTAGCTACAGCTTTAATGGGAACTCTCTACACTCGTTGGGCAGGTTTTGAGCAAACTGCTGCCCATACTACGCCCTTTGCGGTGGAACTGCAACAGCAGTTAGCAGAGGCTGTAAAGGCTGGTAGTGAATTCGGAGTGATGGAAGTAAGTTCTCACGCTTTAGCCCAAGGTAGAGTGTTGGGTTGTGAATTTGAGGTGGCGGTATTCAGTAATCTTACCCAAGACCATCTCGATTATCACACCGATATGGAAGATTACTTTGCCGCTAAAGCGTTGTTATTTAGCCCTAAGTATCTCAAGGGACGAGCAATAATTAATGCTGATGATTCTTACGGTAAGCGGTTAATTGCCTCGTTAGATTCTCAGCGCGTTTGGAGTTACAGTGTCAACGATAACAGCGCTGATTTATGGATGAGTGATTTAAGTTACCAGCCAAATGGTGTCAGTGGTACATTACATACACCAAAAGGTGATGTAGCTTTTCGATCGCCACTAGTCGGTCAATATAATTTAGAAAATCTTCTTGCAGCCGTAGGAGCAGTTTTACACTTAGGACTAGATTTGCAGTTAGTAGCGTCTGTGATACCTGAGTTTCCCGGAGTTCCCGGACGGATGGAAAGGGTACAAATTGATGCTAACCAAGATATAAGCGTGATTGTGGATTATGCCCACACACCGGATAGCTTGGAGAATTTACTGAAAGCGGCACGCCCGTTTATACCTGGTAAAGTGATTTGTGTGTTTGGTTGTGGAGGCGATCGCGATCGCACTAAGCGCCCAAAAATGGGTAAAATTGCGGCTGAGTTAGCTGATGTTGCAGTGGTGACATCGGACAACCCCCGGACTGAAGACCCAGAACGGATTTTGCAAGATATTTTAGCGGGAATTGCTGACACAATACAACCAACTGTAATTTGCGATCGGGCTACTGCAATTCGTACCGCAATTTTACAAGCACAACCCGGTGATGGAGTGTTACTTGCTGGTAAAGGTCACGAAGACTACCAAATTCTCGGCACCGAAAAAATCCATTTTGATGACCGAGAACACGCACGCGACGCTTTGCATCAAAGACTGAACATACAAGCCTAATTTGGGCATTGGGCATTGGGCATTGGGCATTGGGCATTGGGCATTGGGAATTGGGCATGGGAAAGAGGACTTGGGGACTCTTGAGAATTGGGGACAAGGGGAAACACTTTAGGACTTACGCACACTCTACGAATTCTCGGCGCTCTTGGCGTCTTGGCGGTTCGAGAAATTAAGCTTTTTAGCAATTTTTGCGTAAGTCCTAACTTGTTGCAAGTTCTAATTTAAGTCCCCTTGTCCCCTTGTCCCCTTGTCTCCCCTGCCCCTCTCTGCCTCTTCCCCTACTCCCTCATTCCCCACTCCCCACTCCCCACTCCCTCGTAGATGTAGTTTTTTATAGTTAATGTTTATTTCGGTGGGATTTTTGTAAAAAATGCACACATAAAGGTGAAAATCGAAGACAGAGTTATTTCTTGCTTCATTCAAGTTGTGCTTAACTCATGAATGTTTCTCTGGCTAAGGATCTGTCTGTTTATCAACTAGTTATGGGAGTGCAAGCGCCTCCTAAACCATTGTCCCTCAGTCCTGCTACTCTGCTATCACTGGTGAGAGCGCAAATTGACTTACTAATTGAGCAGCAAATTGCAGCTACTTTATGGCTGAAGCTACCACCAGAAAAAATTTGGCAATCAGAACTAGCGCGTTATCAATCCTCGGTAGGTGCGTCTAGTCTCATTTATACTTGCCAAATTGACGAGAGTGAAAAAAGAGAAGATGAGGGAGCAGGGGAAGTAGGGGAAGAAAATACCCCCTTATCTTCCTCATCTCCCTCATCTTCTTTATCCCCCTTATTCCCTCATCATGTCCGCGTTCACCTATCACCAGATAGCCAAATGCGACGGGAAAACTTTCTGATGGTGTTATCGCCCCAGTTTTGCAGTTTAATTTTGGCTAATCGACCACTTAAAAAACACAAAAATAAGACATCGGGGAAGGTAAATACTAATAAAAACCAACCGTTACTAATTATAAATAGTCTTGAAGGGAGAATAATTCAACAAGTATTAGATGGTATCGAACAAGCAATTACCCCAGAATCATCTCCAATTCCTGTTGATTTTACTTGTCCAACTGCGCCCCAAGGCGCACTGATG
The DNA here is from genome assembly GCF_003113895.1 of Nostoc commune NIES-4072. Taxonomy (NCBI): domain Bacteria; kingdom Bacillati; phylum Cyanobacteriota; class Cyanophyceae; order Nostocales; family Nostocaceae; genus Nostoc; species Nostoc commune. The sequence continues at coordinate 185,397 of NZ_BDUD01000001.1, forward strand.
AATCAACTGTTTGCAAAACAACTTTTGCGACAAGATGAAATTAATCGTCAAATCATCGCAGTACGCACCACCAAGTTGCAACAGCAAAATCAAGAACTACAAAATAAAGAGCAACTTAAAGATGAATACTTAAAAAATGTGTGTCAGGAATTGCGTACACCCTTGACGCACATGAAGACAGCACTTTCATTATTGAATTCCCCTAATCTTAAACCCCCCCAGCGACAACGTTATTTACAAATGTTAAATACCCAGTGCGATCAGCAAAATTCCCTGATTACTGGTTTGTTGGAACTGGTGCAGATGGAACGTAATTTAGAAGGAACAGCTTTAGAGTCGGTGCGACTCTCAGATATTGTACCGGGAGTAGTTAGTACTTACCAACCTCTAGCCCAAGAAAAAGGGATTATGCTAGCCTACACCGTACCCACTGAACTTCCATCTATTTGGTGTGTGACTGGTGGGCTGAGGCAGATTGTGATTAATCTGCTGCATAACAGCATTAAGTTTACTCCTAATGGGGGTGAAGTATGGGTGCGTGCCCGAATTCAAGGCGATTATGTCCAATTAGAATTCCGCGACACAGGTATTGGTATTGCCGAAAGCGAGATTCCTAGAATATTTGACCGATTTTATCGTGTGCGTACAACAGCAAATGAAGATTATGGTGGTGCTGGGTTGGGGTTAACAATTGTACAGCAATTGCTGGTGCGCTCTGGCGGTTCTATTTCTGTGAAAAGTAAATTATATGAAGGTTCCACATTTACAGTGCAACTGCCAAGCGTTGGCGATACCCCAAAAGCGATCGCAATAGAAAATGAGTGATCATTTACAATTATCCCCTGAGTTAACTTTGTGATGCTATAGCAATCCTATTTGAGTTATGAAAATTTTAGTTATTAGTCATTAGTACCAATGGCTAATGACTAATAACTAGATTTACCCACGGCAATTCAATAAAACGAGCGTAGGCGTAGCCCGCCGCAGGCATCGCACAAGCGTGTCACAAAGACTTACGATGATTCTTAGCTAGAAGTTTTTGGTAGCGCGGCGCTAATTTGGCGGAGCATCATAACTTGCCAATAAGGTACAGGAGCCAGCAATACAGTACCAGTTCCCTCAAAAGTATTGACGATAAACTCACCAGAAGTCATCGAACCTAAAAGAGATTTGGTAGCTTTTTCAACGCGATAATTTAAGGTACTTGTGCGAGCTATGGCAAAATTTCCATCCACAACTAATCGGTCATTTCGCAAATTTATTACTTCTACAGGGCCTTGTGCTGCCATCACTACTGTACCCCTGCCTTTAACTTTTGTTTGAAACAATCCCTCGCCACCAATTAAGCCTGATACAAATTTGTTGCGTTCAACTCCTACTTCTACAGTGCCATCACTAGCCCAATAAGCGCCACTATCTAAAATCCATTCACTACCGTCTAATTCTAAAATGTGATATCCCGATAACGAAGGCTCTAAATATAATTCACCAGTGCCTGTATATGTAGGACGGAAAATATTTTCTCCCGTGGCTAGGGATTTTAAAAACCCGCCTGCTGAAGGAGCTTTAGATTGCATCTGAATGTTGCCACGTATATAGTACATAGCACCAGATTCAGTTCGGACTGTTTCGTTTTGTAAAGTTACCTTGACTAAACGTAAGCTTTCTTTCTCTATTACTTCAAAACCTGCCATAATTTTCCTTTTAATGTTTGCAGAAAGGTGTTCTTGGCTCTTAACTAGAATTTATATACATTGTTGCCATCTATTTTTACAGATGGCAAGTCAGAAAAATTTAATCAGATTGTTAAACAAAGTCTATTTGATGAAAATGAATTATCTGTGTTCAAAAAAAATAGGTCAACCTAATTAAACATAAAATCCTTAGTAAATAGATCCCCGAATTCTCTGAAAAGTTGGGGATCTATTGTTGTGTTTTATATCTACTCATCTACTGTTTAATTTAGCGTGAGTTCTACGGGTTATATTGTGTCCGCATAAATTAGTCGAATAAAAAGATATCTCCCTAGCTTTACTACGTAAAACCAGGGAGAGGTTTGTCGAACTCAGGTTAATTTAGAGTGAATATTTATAATTTTGAAAAATAGTTGATGAATCTTCACTCTTAAGCTTTAGCTCCAAATTGATGTTTATTGCTAACTTCTAGAGGGAGGAAAATCGTCAAAACTTCCCCATAGTGTGGACGCTGGCGCACAATCAATTTACCGCCGATCGCTTGAAACAAATGCTTGGTTGCGGCGATATTCAAACTAATCGTACCCGTTTCTGGTTGGAACATCAGCAATTGACCTAGAGCTTTGCGAATTGGTGGGGTTGCAGGTATAGCGGCTTTACTTGAATCTTTGCATCCAAATTGGGGTGATAATTGTAACTTTAGTTGATCTCCCGCCGGAATGACTTGTACTTGAATATGGCTACCAGCAGGTAAGCTGCGAGTGAAATTCTCTATCAAACCAGTGAGTACCTGATCTAGTATCATGGGATTACTCACCACAGTTGGTAGTTGCTGGGGTAAAACGACATTTAAAGTTAAGCTCCGCCGATGCGCGGCTTGTTCCCAACGGGGAATGCTCTGTTGCAACACTTGATCCAAAGACATCGGCGTAAGTTGAGTTTTTGGCGATTTTGCTGAAGTAGTAGTTTCCAATTCTGCTGCCTTAAACAGCAACTCCATGCGGTCAATTTGTTCGGTACACTCGTGATCGATAATTTTTAAACGATTGATCACGCTAGCATCTAAGTCTCGCCGCTTCAGCAGCAGACGAGTCATGGTGCGAATAGTTGTTAAAGGTGTGCGGACTTCGTGAGCGAAAGCTTGGAGTAATTCTACATCAGGATTTGGGCATTGGGCATTGGGCATTGGGCATGGGTTATTTTCTTTGTCTTCCTTGTCTCCAGTTCCTACTAAAGATTCCTTAGTTTCTTCTGCTTCTGTTAATTCTTGAAGCAACAACTGGCTAAACTGAATCATGATGCCGCAATCTGGCGCAACCATAGAATACTTTTGTACTAAAGTATCTAGACGGGCAAAAAAGTCTGGATTAGCCAGCATTACCCTTGCTCCTAGCGATCGCCAAGCTTGCTGCACTACCTCTGGTTCAAAAGAGAATGAAAAAGTTTTTTTACCGTTTTTGTGGGTTGCTAAAACCAGTACTAAACTAAATTTATCTGTAAAAACCAAGCAAAACTGCTCTGCACCTAGTGGATCGGCAGGTAATAAAGAAAGTACCGATTCATGGGGAGCGATTTCTTCATTTACAGACGCGATTGCATCTGGCATCTGAAATGGCATCAGCGCCAAAGGGTTAAATGGTTTTGCGGTAAAAGTTACTGTTTGTAATCTTTGAGTCAGTTTTGGCTGACTAAACAAAGGTGCTGGTGCAGCTAAAACTAATCCTTGGCTTGTATCAACCCAAGCAGATGCTAAAGTATTTAATAGCAAATGTTCTGTCGCTGCTAGGCTGACACGCCACTGCCGCTCTGCTTTAGCAGGTGAACATTCAGCTACACTTGATTGATTTTCAGCCAAGATTTCGCTCAGACTTGGCAACATCCATTTATACACAGGCTTTCACCCCTTAATTCAAGAGCGACTAACAGCGTCTAGGGTAGACATTTCACTACTACCTAAGAGGTTATAGCTATTTGCGTAGTGGCGACAGTGGTAGAACCGAACAATTCGGGCGCAATTTCCCCTCTAAGTGCGATGTCTACTACGGGCTACGCCTACGCAGTTATAGGTTGAAAAACAGTTGTACTTATTTTGTTACCGAATTATGGCGATCGCAGGTTAATGATTCTGCTGATTTCGCTTCTCGAATCGGGATTGCAATTACAAACTCTGCACCCTGTCCCAGTGATGAAATGCATTGCAAAGATCCACCATGCTTTTCAGTAATTATCTGGTAGCTGATCGATAATCCCATACCAGTTCCCCTACCAACTGGTTTTGTAGTGAAAAAAGGATCAAATAAACGCGACTGGATTTCTTCTGGAATTCCTGCTCCATTATCAGCAATCCGAATGACGGCATTTTCATTTACCTGTTCAGAATAAATGCGAATCAAGGGATATGGACAAAGTTCTTTTTGGAAACACTCTTCTAAAGCATCGATTGCATTTGCCAAGAGGTTCATAAATACCTGATTCATTTGCCCTGCAAAACACTGAATCTTAGGTATTTCACCATACTCTTTGACCACTTGAATTTGAGGGCGATTATTTTGTGCCTTAAGACGGTGTTGCAAAATTAACAGGGTACTGTCGATTCCTTCATGCAAATCAGCCGTTTTAAACTCAGCTTCATCCAAGCGAGAGAAAATTCGTAAACCGAGAACAATTTCCCGGATGCGTTTAGCCCCCATCTTCATAGAGGACAACATCTTAGGTAAATCTTCTATTAAGTACTCAATATCTGCTTCTTCGTGAGCATTTTTAATTTCTGGCTCTGGGTTGGGATAATAATTTTGATAAAGCTTAATTAACAATAGCAACTGTTGAATATAATCATCAGTGTACTGAATGTTACCGTAGATAAAATTAACCGGATTGTTGATTTCATGGGCAACTCCCGCCACTAATTGACCCAGACTCGACATTTTTTCAGATTGAATTAATTGAATTTGGGTTTTTTGCAGGTCTTTCAGAGCTTGCTGAAGTTCTGCTTCTGCTTGCTGACGCTCAACAATCTCGTCTCGCAATTGTTCGTTGGCATTGACCAACTCATCTCTGGAATGTTGCAGATCATCTGCCATTTTGTTGAAGGAAGTCGCTAACTCGCCAATCTCATCCTGGGAGTGAATATAAACTCTGGTATCCAGCTTACCTTCAGTCAGATTTACCACAGCTTGCTGGAGTTGTTTAATCGGTTTTGAAATGCTTCTAGAGATCAAATAGCCTACTAATAGTGCCAGTATGCCACATACCAAACTGATAATCGACGTGGCAACAATATTTTTATAGGCTGTTGCTAGGGCTGCTTTATAAAGCGGTGTATATTCTAGAATGACTGCACCAATTGTTTCACCCTTGCCAGTTTTAAAAGGAACAGCAATCAATCGAATCCCCTTTGGGTACTCAGGGCTGAACTCAATATATGATCTTGGTATATCATCTTGAATAGTTTTACCAACTTCATTATTACGATCGTGATCTAATCGCGTACCAATGTCTTCTGGAACTACATCTGCCAAAATGATTTTATTGCGGTCTACAATCTCCAGATCGCGCTGACGTTTCTTGTGTAGCGAGATAACATGCTCTTGCAATTCGGCTAGCATTTTATCTCGCGATCCAATTTCGTGGTATTCATCAAGTTCATGACTTACGAAATATCCCACTAGTCCAGCAACTTCTTCAGCCTCTTGTTGAGCAATATACTTAGCTATCTTCAATTGTTGATGAGCATTAATCGCACCAGTAATTACTGAGAGAGCAGCTATTCCTAGAATTCCCGAAATTAATTTCTGACTAATTTTCATTCTTTGCTCGAAACCTCAAGTGCTGACTACTGCGCTAATTCAGTTTTGGGGAGTTTGCCCTGATTTTAAAATTCCCAGATATGTGCCTGAAAGCTACAGAGTCAACAGCCATTAGTCAAATCTTTAATCTAGAGCTATCCGCCGTCGGCGATGCCTACGGCTGGCTACGCCTACGCATTTTTTTGAGTAGATTAACAATAGACCATCTCAAAGGCAGTTTATGAATTCTTTTGATTCAGTTGAAGATTTGGTACTAGTTGCTGGTGCGACTGGTGGAGTGGGGCAACTCGTAGTAGGCAAGTTACTAGAAAAGGGTTTGAAAGTTCGTGTCCTAACACGCAATGCCGCAAAAGCCGAAGAAATGTTTAATCGGAGAGTAGAAATTGCCGTTGGTGACATCCGCCAGCCAGCTACACTACCAGCCGCAACACAAAATGTCAGCCACATCATCAGCTGTACTGGAACCACTGCCTTTCCCTCTGCGCGATGGGAGTTTGAGCAATCCCCAAACTTGATTGAATGGGGAATTACTTTCCTTAACCCCAAATCTAGTGAAGCAAAAGCAAAGAATAGTCCGGCAAAGGTCGATGCCGAAGGTGTGAGCAACCTAGTGGCAGCAGCACCCCGCAATTTAAAGCGGTTCGTTTTCGTCTCTTCTTGCGGAATTGAGCGTAAAAATCAGTTTCCTTTTAGTGTTCTTAATGCTTTTGGCGTGTTGGATGCCAAACAAAAAGGCGAAGAGTCCATTATTAACTCAGGATTACCCTACACCATTATCCGCCCAGGACGCCTGATTGACGGGCCATATACCTCATACGACCTCAACACCCTACTGAAAGCAAAAACTGGAGGTAAATACGGTGTTGTCGTAGGCACTGGGGATACGCTTTCAGGTGATACCAGCCGAATTGATGTAGCAAACGCTTGTGTAGAATGCCTTTTACACCCAAGTAGTTCCAGGAAAATTTTTGAAATAGTCAACCAGGGACAAAGGCCGCCTGTAATTAACTGGGAAACTCTTTTTTCTAAGATTGAGTAAGTGCTGAGTCGTATTTTCTCCAATGCCCAATGCCCAATACCAAAATATTGACGATTAATACAGAATTCCTGAGGCAATGCTTGCGGTGGGCTATGACGCTCGATGACTCGCTAACGCTTCGCTATCGGCGTCGCACCCTTTAGTTTTGTTCTATTTTCGGTACTTTTGTAACTTATTACCTCTAAAGGCGGCAAACACGACTCTACCGTTACGGTTCACCCTAATTACTGAAAGTATTAATTCCCATACATTAGACAGAGTGAAGGCAATAAATCCATGAAATAACTAAAAAAACTATTTAGTTAGTTTAACCGTCCTAAGCAAGGTTCGGGAAACCACCCTTCATGGACTGGCTAACACTAAGCTTCAGTATATATATCAGCATATCTGGAGTTTTAACCCCAGAAAAGCCAAAACAAAGGTATTCATGCTGAACTGGCTGATTTATTGACCTTATTGGTTCAAAATTTAGTCCTTTATATTCTCATTCATTCATTTGTAGTTATACGGAGCCAGCACCTAAAATGGCAAAAGTAGTTGGAATTGACTTAGGAACAACGAACTCCTGCGTAGCAGTAATGGAAGGTGGTAAACCCACAGTAATTGCTAATGCTGAAGGTTTTCGGACAACGCCATCAGTAGTCGCATTTGCGAAAAATGGCGACAACTTGGTTGGTCAAATCGCCAAGCGCCAAGCGGTGATGAACCCCGAAAATACGTTTTACTCAGTCAAACGCTTTATCGGACGCCGCTTCGAGGAAGTGAGTAACGAAGCTACGGAAGTTTCTTACAAAGTCCTCAGCAGCAACGGCAATGTCAAATTAGATTGTCCGATAGCTGGTAAACCGTTTGCTCCTGAAGAAATTTCTGCAAAAGTTCTTCGCAAACTAGTTGAAGACGCCAGCAAATACCTGGGTGAAACTGTAACCCAAGCTGTAATCACTGTTCCCGCATACTTCAACGACTCGCAACGCCAAGCAACAAAAGACGCTGGTAAAATTGCCGGGATTGAAGTTCTACGGATTATCAACGAGCCTACAGCTGCTTCTCTGGCTTATGGATTTGACAAGAAGAGTAACGAAACCATCCTCGTGTTTGACCTTGGTGGTGGTACCTTCGACGTATCCGTGCTGGAAGTAGGAGATGGAGTTTTTGAAGTACTAGCCACATCTGGTGATACCCACCTTGGTGGTGACGACTTCGATAAAAAAATAGTTGACTTCTTAGCTGAAAAGTTCAGAAAAGCCGAAGGTATTGACCTGCGGAAAGATAAGCAAGCTTTACAACGTCTGACTGAAGCGGCAGAAAAAGCCAAAATTGAGCTTTCTAGCGTTAGCCAAGCAGAAATCAACCTACCATTCATCACTGCTACCCAGGATGGGCCCAAGCACCTGGATACAACCCTGACTCGCGCTCAGTTTGAAGAACTTTGCTCTGACTTAATCGACCGTTGCCGTATTCCTGTGGAAAACGCCCTTCGGGATGCCAAGTTAAACAAAGGCGATATTGATGAAGTGGTGTTAGTTGGTGGTTCTACGCGCATTCCCGCAGTCCAACAGATTGTGAAGCAGGTATTGGGTAAAGACCCCAACCAAACCGTCAACCCTGATGAAGTCGTAGCAGTTGGTGCAGCTATTCAAGCTGGGGTACTAGCTGGTGATGTAACTGGCATCTTGCTGTTAGACGTGACACCGCTATCTTTGGGTGTTGAAACATTGGGCGGCGTGATGACCAAAATTATCCCCCGCAACACTACAATTCCTACCAAAAAATCGGAAGTCTTCTCCACTGCTGTGGATGGACAGACCAACGTAGAAATTCATGTCCTTCAAGGTGAACGCGAATTCTCTAACGATAACAAGAGCTTAGGAACCTTCCGTCTGGATGGTATTCCTCCTGCACCACGTGGCGTTCCTCAAATTGAAGTGGTGTTCGACATTGACGCCAACGGTATCCTAAACGTTACCGCTAAGGATAAAGGTACTGGTAAAGAACAGTCCATCAGCATAACCGGCGCTTCCACCCTGGATAAATCTGACGTTGACCGGATGGTTAGAGAAGCTGAACAAAACGCTTCATCTGACAAAGAACGGCGTGAGAAGATTGAACGCAAGAACCAAGCCGACTCTTTGGCATACCAAGCTGAGAAGCAGTTACAAGAATTGGGCGATAAAGTTCCCGATGCTGACAAGACCAAAGTCGAAGGTTTGGTGAAAGAACTGCGAGAAGCAGTTGCTAAAGAAGACGATGAGCAAATCAAAAAGCTCACCCCAGAATTGCAACAAGCGTTATTTGCTGTTGGTAGCAATATTTATCAACAAGCTGGTGGCGGTGCTACACCTGGTGCTGAACCCCAAGATGGTGGTTCCACATCTAGTTCTGGTAGCGGCGACGATGTAATTGACGCTGATTTTACAGAGAGCAAATAATTCCCCTACTTCTTTTGGGAAGATTATTTAGTCCCACCTCATATTACCCACTCAGGCAAATCCCTGAGTGGGGATTTTTTTTTAGGAGACGCGATTAATCGCGTCTGTACAGGAGTTAGGAGTTAGAGTAGAACTAATATTGGTAACTCTTAATCTTAATTCTTAACTTTATTCCTAACTCCTCACTCTCAACTTCTAACTCCCTTATGCCATATCCACAAGCACCTTGGACACTTCAGGGCTATGCTATCCAAACTCTACATTTGGTAAATGTTGACCAAGTGCGCCCTTTGATTCCCTTAGAGTTAGAAATTATTTCTGTCTGGCCTGGTAAAACTCTCGCTAGCGTGTATTTATCTCATTATGGGTCAGGCTCGGTACTGGAGTACAGTGAGTTAATTGTTGCCCCATCTGTAGTTAATTACCAAAGAAAAATTGGTGGTTGGGTTTCCCACATTTATGTAGATAATGTTGATTCAGTGGCTGGTGGCCGAGAAATTTGGGGACTACCAAAGGAACTAGCTGAGTTTACCTGGGAACAAGAAAAGTTTGTTACTGTGCATCAGGAAAACCGGAAGCTGTGTAGTCTTAACTATAATCAACAAAGCTTGGCATGGAGACAGTGGTTAACTGCTTCTGCTTTCAGCGCCAAGGGTGGTGATTTGCTGATATTCCCTGCTGAATTTGAGTCTGTGTTGGGTTTGATTAGTTCTAAGTTAGAAATCCCTCCCGAAAGTCCTTTTTTTGGAATAGGTTTAGGTCAGCCTTGGTTAACTGTGCGTTGTGAGCAGATGAGTTTGCGGATTGATGCGCCAAAGGTTGTAGGACAGATGGCTATCTAGTCCACTGTGGCGGAAGTTTGCCTACTTTTGTTATTTGGAAGTTCCTAAATAAGAAAAAAGTCAGAAAAATCTTTCTACCCAAACCGGGGTATGAGTAGCATTCGCGCAGAAAACCGGGTTAAGAAATATTACATGGTTAATACAAGTATGTTTAAAAGCTGAAACCCTTATTTTCTCGTTGTAGTAGTGACTTGATGATAAGCAGAGCGTCAATGACCTTAGTTATGGATAAAATCTTTATCTGATAAAGCCTTCAAGCTTATCCCAGTTTTCGGTTCGCCTGTTACTCAAGCCCCTTTCCTTAGTCTCTAGTCCCTAGCTCCTATGCTTCCAAATCTTACGCAGCAGTTTAATATTGGTAATATTGTTAGCCTTGCTAGCTATTTATATCGTTCAAATTTCAAAAGATTTTCTCGCTTATCATTATTTGCCCATTTATGGCTAATAGTCCCTATTTATGGATGGGCAAAATTTTATGCGTTCGCTGGTTTAATTTCCCGTTTAGCGTTTAGTGAAATTAATGGTGAGCCTGAAAGCTCAAAAGTTGCAAAAATTCAGATTAAAAAAAGATTTTGGCAGTTTCTCATAACTGCAATTCTAGTTATATTAATATGTTTACTACAATTTTTTCTTTTTTACATTGCAATTTCAATAATTGCCGGAATAATCTATGGAATATTAGCAACAGTTTTTGGTGCCATATCTCAACCAATCAATAAAGCAAATCCCTTTGAAAATACTATATTTAGAATCATCATTATTCCGATAGCTATAGCTATTTATTCCAGCCCTCTGTGGTTTTACTCACGTTTCTTCATTACTGATTTACCTCTAGCAATAGAAGATGATACTAACTCCATTGGCGCAATTAAGAGAAGTAGACAACTAAGCAAGGGTTTAACATGGCGGATTATTGCCATTATACTCGTATCATTTGTAATTACTTTACCTATACAAATTTTAGGATGGTTGATTTATAGTATAGGATTCAATATTTTAATACGACTAATCTCCCTATTTTTATCTGGAACTTGGGCTAATGAAAATAAAATGTTTATCAGTATATTACCACTGATGATTTCAATTTTAATCAATGGCACTATATTGATGCCCTTTTGGCAATCTATTAAATCTGTAGTTTACTATGACATTATTTGTTGTCGAGAAGGTTTTGATTTAAAAATACGCGATCGCACTATTGAACTAACATCTGATTGGAATAAATAAATTGTAAAAAATGTATTTAATTGTAGTAAAATAGGGGTATAATTATCATCGGAATATAAAACTGAGTTAAGCTTAAAAGCTTTATTAAATAAGTATTCTACTGATAACGAAGGTCGTTGACTAATGCTGATCATGGAGTCACTACTCAACCATAAAACAAGGATTTTAGCTTCTAAAAATACTTGTATTACCCATGTAATATCTCTTAACCCGGTTTTCTGCGCGAATGCTACTCATACCCCAAATACAACAAAAAGTAGGAATTGGTTCGCGAATGTCATTCGCGAACCAATTCCTTTTTTCCACATCCCGTGAAAAGTCAGGTTTGGAATAGTTACGACAGCGCAAGAAGAGTGCGCTCAGTTGTGCATCAATTCACTTTTAACGCCCCCAAAGCTTTTAAAGTTCCTACCTCTGCTTCAGTCAACCCCATCACTTCAGTAATAATCATGCCTTCATACGGGCGGACTGGTCTGAAAGTTTGCCGACATTGCCCGGTAGTAATATCCCAACAGTTGATTGTTTCATCCCAGCTACCACTGAGAAGAGTTTGAGCGTCGTGGCTCAGATTAAGTGACCATACCCAATTGAGATGATTCTGTAGTGTAGCAAGGCAGTCTCCAGTAACTACATTCCAAATTTTGATATTACGATCGCTACTACTGCTAATCATGCGATCGCCATTGGCGGTGAACAGAATACTGAGTACCTGGCTGGTATGTCCAGAGAATGTACGCAGACAAACCCCTGTGTGGATGTCCCACAAGCGCACCAAGGAGTCATCACCACCAGTAGCAACGTATTGAGTATCTGGACTCACCGCAACTGCCCAAACACGGTTTGAGTCTGCCTCCCAACTATAAAGACAGGTTCCTGTTTCAATATCCCAGCGTTTAGCTATCTTTTCATAGCCACTGCTGAAGAGAGTCTTTCCGTCAGGACTCCATGCGATCGCTAACACAGAGCCAGGATGCCCCTGCCTTTTCCGACCGTCAAACTTTATACCAGGCTGTAGAGTATTTAACCCAAGTTGCTGGTTATCGACTGATATGCACTTGTTATCACTCAATTCATGCGATCGCGTACAACAAAGTTGGTGCCTAGCGCCAACGTGCCGATGCCATTGTTGCCAGCATTCAGCTACTTAAATGCCTATTAGTTGTATAAATTACTTATTCAATAAAAGCTTGTTGAAGAGTAAAAGAAAAAATGAATGCTTGTAGCTTAAGTAAAAACCCTTGATAAGTGACTGCATGTATTGATTTTGGAAAAACACAAGTGATACTACTAAACACAGTTTCGATATAATGCCGAGTATGTTGTTTAATATATTGATTCCAAGGCTGGTCTTGACGCTTGGAGTTCTTTTTCCTCATGACTTTTAAAGAAATGTGACTTGTTTGTTCCAAGTCATCCTCAATCGTGTAGTCGGTGTAAGCTGAATCACCATAAATTTCACTACCAGGTGGTAGATTCAAGGGTAAGGCATTTAAAGCACGTACATCGTTGGCACTACCAGGCATAAACACAAATTCGACAGGAATACCATTTTTGGTTGTTAATAACTGAACTCGAACCCCGTAAAAATATCGTTTTTTCGATGCGATGTAACCTCTATACTGCGCCGACTGTATTATTTTTACATTAAAGATACGGATGTTATCGCAGATGGGCACTGGGAACGAGTCTAAAAGATATTCAGTGGAATCACTAATTTCCTTCAGTGCCATTCCCACTTGATGAAACAAGTCGTTGATTAACATTGAGACACTGTGTAATCTCCGGTTAAATCGTGACTTTTCTAACATATTAGATATCAACTTATGTTCTTTCATATAGGTACAAGCCTTACTATGATTACCATTAAAGAACATCGCCGATGTTATTGCCGTTGTAATAATTTCTGCGTCATTCATCTCTCGACGACAATCTTCATTATGCCCAATCGCCTTTAACAGGTCGTCTATGATAGCATATATGGAAATTATTTCGTTTAGCATTTAGCCCTCCTAATTTTCTCTTCTTGGAGGGCATTTTATTGCTTTACTGTCCCAAAGCGATCGCCCATAAGAGTAACTAGCAACTTGGGTTATTTAGATAAGCAGTTTTAGCAAGAAGTCTGCACAATAATTAAACGCTTACATGAAATAGCAAAGGAGCGCATCTCATGAACTTAAACAAGTCTTGTTTATTTAAATTAGCAAGTGTTTTAACTTTAACCTCTGCTCTACAGATAACAGGTTTTCTCATACCTACAGAACCTATTGCTCACGCAGCTGAAAGAAATGGTCCCGTAAAGCTCTGTAACGGTGATGTAAGAGAAGATACTGTGACTGCTGCAATTATGTATTACAGCTTTGAAAAAAATGGTTGGATTGCACAGGGGTGGTACAACATTGCACCTGGTAAATGTGCTTATGTACTAAATTATCGTGGCGCTATGTTTGTTTATGGAAAAACTTCAAGTACAGTTTATAGTAGCTCAGGAAATACAGGTTTCTGCGGCCCAGTTTCTGATGGTTTTTATGGTTATCAGAAAACAAAGTGTAGAAGAAATGAAAAATTTTATCAAGGTATTGAAATCGCTGTTCCGTCTGATGGGGGTGGATTTAATTTCACATTTGGAGATCCCGATTTAGTTAGAGATATTTAGTAAATTGACACAATGATTTTGTGTGATCCCGATTATTTCGAGTTGTGGTGAAATAGGTAAGAGCGTTCGCACTTTTGGCTACATGATAATTTCCGGCATTGCATAGTCTACTGTTTATTGCTAACAAAGTTTGAGCGATTGCTTGGGTAATTTTTTAGTTGATAGCGATGTTGTCAGCTGCATGAAAAATCGGCGTGATGCTGCCTGTGCTACTCTTTCTACGATGAAAAAGAAAACCGACCCCAGTCCCAGCCCTCAGATGCCAATTACCGTTATGGCTGGAAATATATTGGTCTGTCAGAGCAAAAAACTTTTACTTGCGAAAATGGGGAGAGTGGCAAACAGGGACGCAAAGGAACAGATGGTCAACCAGGCAGTTATGGTCAGGTTTGGTTAGTCCAGGGTGATGACATTCCCAAAGAACAAATCAGTTATAGCGATCGCGTCAGCCTGTTAACTGATAAAACTATTCCTCTGCTCAAAAACAACTGGTTGGAAAAGACAGGATTACGGAGTTTACTTGGTACTGGTTCTGATGTTCGGGATACTTACGACTTGTTACAAACTGTCCAAGGTTCTTTTAAAGTGGCTTGGCAAGCGAAGCGGCTAAACGCCCACAAGAGTTAGGAGATCCTGAGATGAAAGCTGTGATTGCAGAATCAGGGCAACTGCAATTTTATATTCCAGGCGATTAGAAATCGCATCTACACAAACGAAGTCCGCCTACGCGGACTCAAAGAATTTGAAACCCACGGAGGTGGGTTTTGTTTGTATAGCCGCGAATTCCATTCGCCAGGACAGGCGTGTTTTTACTTTCTATGATCCGATAGTTTTGGGCGATGCCTACGGCGGTAAACTACGCGCTTTCCATTACACGATGATTTTGGGCGATCGCTCTTTCTGAATAAGCTAAAAACCCAGAGCGATGCCTATGGCGAGTGAAGCCATCAATGAATATAATTAATCTTGCCAATTTTGTTTTGATCTAGTAAAAATTTCATCTATGGTCTGATCTTGATATATTGTTCTAGAAATTTCTACATAATCAGTAGGGGTTTTGTGTAGCAATGTCAAGAACCTCATTGCTGCTGCGGAACCAAGAGATTTATATAGGGCATTTATGCCTTTTACTCTAATTTCTGTATCATCCATAATATTATTTATTTCCATAATTTTCGTTATTCCTAATATAGTCAATTGGGTTCATGATTGCTATTTCTAATTCCAACTTCTGAGCTTGTTTTCTGAGACTGTCATCACAAGTTAAGAAAAAATCAGCTTGAATATAAACAGCACAGGCTAAGTGTAGGGCATCTTTGCTCGATAGATTAGCTAACTGCTGGAACAAACGGGCTTGTTCTGCTATTTCAGTTTTTGGAACTACCTTTATTTTGCACAAACTCACCATGCCCAAGACTGAATATTTACGATCAACAAAGGGGCATAATTCAGTTTCATCTTGGTGCATAAAAGACCACACCAGACTTACTTGTTCTGTTTGAGCTTGAGTAAATATTTCTTGGCAGGCTACAGCCTCCATTTGAATTCTAACTTGTCTTGGATCATCAAAGCCACGTTGAAAGCAGTTATAGTCTAGATAAATCAGAGTCATGTTTCATTTTTAGCAACTGCACTACTGCTTTTTTATATTAATTGGTTATGGCGATGCCCACGGCGGTAGACTACGCACTTTTTATTACACGATAATTTTGTGCGATGCCTACGGCGGTAAACTACGCGCTTTCTCATAACACAAGATTTTTGTGCGTCGTGTTTGTCGGATGCAGGGTTTAACCTCTTCAGTCACGTCAATAAACTGAGAGTTTTCTGTTAAATTTTCTAGGATTTTGTGCGATGCCTACGGCGGTAAACTACGCATTTCTCATAACCTCAAAAGTGATAGCGATCGCTGTTTCCTACTTTCAGATTATTCTGAAAATATCTTAAGTTCCCAACATCTGCAAGTTATGTAAAGTGGCATAAAGCCCTCCTTCTTGGATTAGTTGCTCGTGACTTCCCTGTTCGATTAATTCGCCACGTTTGAGAACAAAAATCCGGTCTACATTGCGAATTGTAGACAGGCGGTGAGCAATAATAATCGCAGTACGTCTGAGCAAAAGCTGGTTTAATGCTTCTTGAACTAAAGCTTCTGTGCCAACATCTAAACTAGCGGTAGCTTCATCTAGTACCAATATTTGGGGATTGCGAATGGCAGCCCGCGCAAAGGCTAAAAGTTGCTTTTCACCACTAGAAATATTTGTACCCCGTTCTCGCAGTTGAGTATCATACCCTTGGGGTAGTTGTTCTATAAACTGGGCAATGTTGGTTTGCTCTGCTGCTTGTTGAATCTGTTCAATGGTATAACCATCTCCTAAAGAAATGTTGCTTTTAACATCACCAGCAAACAAAAAGCCTTCTTGGAAAATTACTGACATGTAGCGCCGCAGTTCTGCCTGTGGTACTTCCCGAATATCTACGCCATCTATGAGAATGCGTCCTTGAGTGGGTTCGTAGAGGCGGCACAAAAGACGGATGATTGAACTTTTACCCGCACCTGTGGGGCCGACTAATGCAATTTTTTCACCTGGATGAATGGTGAAGTCTAAATCTTTAATTACGTAATCATCATTTTTGTAAGCAAACCAGACGTGATCAAAACGGATTTCTCCCAGTTCAGGGGGGGAAGTGACGTCTGGAGATTCTAGATTGGCAACGATCTCGTCTATGTAGCCAAATTTCGCATCAAATATTGAGAAGCGGACATTGGCGCGATCGCGGATTTCTATCGGTTCATCTAATATATCGCCTACGCGTTCAATGGCAGTAAAACCTGCTTGAATTACTGTAAATTTTTCCGCAAAATCCCTTAAAGGATCAAATAATCGCTGGGCATACAAGATAAATGCAGATAATGTCCCAAAAGCTAAACTTTTTCCTAATAGTAACGAACCACCCAAGCACAAAACAGCTGCGATCGCAATCAGACCAATCCATTCCAAGGTGGCTGAAATAAATGAATCATAAAAGATGGTTTTATCCATTTGCTGAGTGTAGCGGCTGTTTGTGGCGCGAAACAATTCGGCATTAAATTTTTCCCTACGGAACAACTGCACTACGTTAATGCCAACCACATTTTCTTGTAACTGTGAGTTCAATATAGAAAGTTCTTCCCGCCCTTTGTAATTGGCTTTGCGGTACTGTTGCTGAATGTAAACTATTAACCAGCTAATTGGTAACAACATCACTAGCAGCAAGCAAGTAAGTTGCCATTCAAGGGAAAGCATTAAACCCAAAATCACCAGCATGGAAAACAAATTGGACACAATGCCAATCGCTCCAGTCGAAAAGACATCGCCTAACATTTCCACATCGCTGGTGATTCTGGTGATTAATTTACCTACGGGTGTACGGTCAAAAAAGCGTACTGCTAACGATGTCACATGTTGGAATAAGTCTTGGCGAATTGCTGCGGTGATTTTTTGCCCTAGCTTTTGTACTAAATAACCCTGATAGCCTGTTAAAATCAGTCGGCTTGCGATCGCAACTAACAATAATCCCTCCAGGATATTTAGCCCTTCGGACATGGGGCGATTCCTGAGAAATTCGTAAGTGCTTGGTTCATGGCGAATTAACGAGATAGCTTGGCCAATCAACAGTGGTTGTACGGCATTAGCTAAGGCTAGCGGCACAAGTAAGCCCATTGATAGCGCCAACAGCCGTCCACTACGACGGGCGTAAGGCACTAAACGCAAAAACAACCGCCAGTCATTTTCACTCCGACGATCTTGCGTATAAGATTTTTTGAGAGATTGATAGATGCTCATAGTAAGAGCATTATATTAATGTTTATAAAAAAATACGCATGTTTAAAGTAGCGTTTGTCCTGTACCTCTAGTACTATGCCTGAGATAGAAACTGCACGATTGCGACTAAGGCACTTCAATCTAAATGACTTTGATTACCTATTTCGCCTCTACAGCGATGCAGAAGTCATGAGGTATCTGTTGCCAAGAACAAGGGAACAAACCCAAGCAAGTTTAAACAAGCATATCCAACAGTGGCAACAACACAACTTTGGGATGTGGGCAGTAATATACAAAGAAACTGGTGCAATGATTGGCCGTTGCGGACTTGGATTTCTAGAAAATACGCCAGAAGTTGAGCTTGGCTATGTGTTTGACAAGTCCTATTGGAACATGGGACTGGCAACTGAAGCATCTCTTGCAACTTTAAAGTTTGGATTTTGGGAAGTGAAGCTAGATCGGATAGTAGCGATTGCACATCCAGAAAACATCGCTTCAGTGCGGGTGATTCAAAAGGTAGGAATGAAGTACGAAAAGAATGCTAGCTATTACGGTCATAGTGTAGTATACTACGCCGCCTCAAACTCAGAATGGCAAACGGATGATTCCCTTTACATTTCGCAATCTTAAAACTATCAGATCACAGAATGATCGGCGAACAAACTGCTACATACAAAAACTAGTGCTGCGAACTCAATAAAGCTATAGAGAATATATGCTTTAGGTCTTTAGTAGAGGCGTGTAGCTGTGCGTTACTACTAAGTTATTTGTATTAATTACTTCACACATATTCTCTAAGTATGAAACTATACCATATTTTTATCTTAAAGTCTTATATCTAAAGATAGATGATTAAGGTTAAAATTTGGGAAACCTAAGAGAGGTTCATTCCTAAAAGATGTCCTGCCATTTATCGCAGAATGCAACTGAGGCCAGATGACGCAACCTTTAAATCAAGTCAAAGAGTGGGAACAACGTCGTGACGAAGCAAGCCGCTACTACCAACGGGGGAGATTCCAAGAGTCTCTCGATCTGGTAACCAAGAATTTACACTTGGCTAGATCAATTCCAGACAGAGCCAGAGAAGGTCATACATTAAACGATCTTGGTTTAGCTCACCTCAGTTGCTGGCAACCTCAAAAAGCATTAGAACGCTTTAATCAGGCGCTTTCGGTTGCTGTTGAAATTGGCAACGCGTCAGCACAAGCAACTGCACTTAGCAATCTGGGTTCTACTTACAGCCGTCTTGGACGCTTTTCGCAAGCGTTAGAATATTTTGAGCAAGCACTACCAATCTTTAGGCGATCGCAAGATACTCAAAGCGAAATTTCTACTCTTAATGATGTAGCACTAATTTATACCCGGTTAGGAGAACCGAAACGGGCACTGTTGCTACAACACCAAATCTTGAGGATGCGCCGATTGTTGGGTGACTTTTCTGGTGAGGCAACAACCCTAAATGGTATTGGGTTTGCTTACAACGTCTTAGGCAAGTTTGAGGAAGCTCTAGAATTTTTTCAAGCAGCGCTTCCAATTCAACGAGCAGTCAAGAATTTGGTTGGTGAAGCAACCACCTTGAATAATATTGCCTCAATCTATAGTGATTTAGGAAAACCGAAACAAGCGCTATTGCTCTACTATCAAGTTCTTTTGACACGTCGAGAAATCAGCGATCGCTCTGGTGAGGCAACAACACTTCATAACATTGGTTATACCTATAGCACTCTGGCAGAGCATCGCCAAGCAATGAAGTTTTATAAGCAAGGCATTGCGATTTATCAACAACTCGGCGATGGCCTGGGAGAAATTTCAACCTTGCTGAATATGGGAAGCCTGTACGCCGCAACGAAACGCAAAAAAATGGCGCGATCGTGCTACCAAAACGCCCAAGAGTTAGCAGAGCAAATCGAACATCAGCCACTCCTGGAAAAAGTACAGCAGTTTATAGATTCTCTGTAGGTTGATGCAGCAGACTCAGATTCCTGACTTCTCCTTAAAGAAGTCGGGAATTTTGTCGTTCGAGTTGAAGCTCAAAAAATTAGCAACTTCTTTACCGTCAACCATATATTGCTCAACAGGTTACGATCAATTAAGAAGTAATAATTTTTTATGGCATCGCCAGGAGTCTTTAAATGTTCATTAGTGAATTATCACCTATATTCAAAGAATTTATCCAGCATCCAGTTTCATTTGTCGGTGGGTTATTCTCTGGTGTGCTTCGGCTCAATCTTGCAGAAGATCCTGTAAAAAGCTGGCTGGAGCAACAGACCCGCTCCAATAGTTACATCAGCACCACAACAGATGCAAATAATGGCAAAGCAAGTGGGCCTCAACAGATTTCGATTGACTAAATTTTTGGGTAATCGTAAATCAGGCTAATCATTTTACTCGGATAGCCCCCCATTGTTGCAGTTTAGATAAGATCCCCCCGCCTGCGGCGACCCCCTTAAAAAGGGGGTAAATATCAGAAAAAGTCCCCCTTTTTCAAGGGGGTTGGGGCAGGGTGGTTTCATACAAAGAAAGAAAAAACTTTATCGAGTTGGTTGGAGAGGGCGCGTTGTGCTTGAGGAATAGTTCGGAAACCAAGTTTGCGAGCGATCGTAATAAAGAAATTGTGTAGTGCTACCAGTAATGGAATTATTATTGCCGATGCTAGACTCGCCCATCATCCAGTTATTTACGTTAACCCAGCTTTTGAGCAAATAACAGGCTACAGTACTAATGATGTGATTGGGCAAAACTGTCGATTTTTGCAACGCACAGATAATCAGCAACCAGCACTCAATGAACTGCGCTTATCTATTCAATCTGGAACAAGTTGCAAAGTTGTTCTCCGCAACTATCGCAAAGATGGTACTGAGGGGATTTGTGAAACAACCATAATCTCTTTACAGGATGAACAGGGGCAAATTGCTACTGTGAGCATTAATCACGATATTACCGAAAACAAACGAGCAAAAGTTGCACTGCAACGGCAATTGCATCGAACTCTACTACTTGAACAAATTACTCAATAAATTCGTCAAAGTCTTGATAGCAAAAAAATATTTGAGACGGCTGCTACCCAAATTGGCAAAGCATTTGGAGTTGAGCGCTGTCTGATCCATTCTTCCATTAGCGACCCCACACCCCAAATTCCCCTCGTAGCAGAGTATAGTACACTCCCTGGTGATTGCTCCATGTTGAAATTGGAAATTCCCATGAGCAATAAATTTACTGAAAATGGAGAAGTGCTACTCTCTGTTGATTTGGGGACTTGGGATCGGGGATTGAGGATAAAAAGTAATCGGGATTTGAATCATCAGCTTCAAGAGTTAGCTGAGGCACTTAGCAAATGCCCACCCCAAAGAAGTTCTGAATTAGCTTCCAGGGGAAAACAAGGTAAGGTGATGTGCTTAGAATTGCAACCTTCGCCAAATATCCTACAATCAGAGCAAAAGCAGACATCAAAAACCGCCAAAATCGATGCCAAAATTCTCCAATCTTTGCAGAATATGCTGCGAGGAGATCGTGTGGCATTTGTTGAACTGATTGAGTGTTATCTTACAGAGACACCGAGATTGGTGCAAGATATTAGCACAGCTATCACAACTCAGGATGCCCAGACTCTATTGAACACAGCCCATCAACTTAAGTCTAGCAGTGCTTCTGTTGGAGCGATCGCCCTGTCACAGCTTTGCAAGGTGTTAGAAATACAGGGATACAGCAGTAAATTAGAAAACAGCCTAGAATTAATCTCACAACTACATCAGGAATATGAACAAGTTAAAGCTGCCTTAGAACAAGAACTTGCGAAGGATGTACCATGAAAGCTGATGCTCAAGAAAGCCAATCTTTAGTTCTAATTGTTGATGATGAACCTTTTATCCGCCTGATATTGCGGCATTTCTTGGAACGGGAAGGCTATCAAATAGCGGAGGCTCAAAATGGTATAGAGGCAATAGAAGTTTTTAAGCAATTGCATCCTAATATAGTACTTCTTGATGCCATGATGCCAGATATGGATGGGTTCGAGTGTTGCACCCAGTTACAGAATTTTGAATGTAGCAAGTACACTCCGGTTTTAATGGTTACAGGGCTTGAAGATCAAGTGTCAGTTGACCGGGCATTTGAAGTGGGGGCAATGGATTATGTTACCAAACCTATCCATTGGGCAGTTTTGCGACAACGGGTAAAACGTTTAATTGAGCAATCTCAGTTACAGCAAAAACTGGAAGCTGTTAATGTGGAATTGCAGCGATTAGCTACTATCGACGGATTAACTCAAGTAGCTAACCGCCGACGGTTTGAAGAGTATTTTAACCAAGAGTGGCAGCGCATGAAACGGGATAAATGCCCCCTTTCGCTGATTCTTTGCGATGTTGATTTCTTCAAATTATATAACGATACTTATGGTCATCGGGTAGGCGATCGCTGTCTTCAAGAAATTGCTAAAGCGCTCAAAGATATTATTAAACGTCCCGGAGATTTAGTTGCCCGTTATGGCGGGGAAGAATTTGCTGTTATTTTACCTAACACAGACACCGAGGGGGCGACTCATGTTGCCGAAAAAATTTGTCATGCTGTCCGAACACTAGCAATTCCTCATAAAAATTCCCAAGTTAGTCCTTATGTTACCCTGAGTGCCGGGTTTACAACAGAAATTCCTCAGCCAGATTCTAATATAGAAGAAATGATTTCCGTCGCCGATCGGGCGTTGTATCAAGCAAAAGCAGCAGGACGCGATCGCTTTGTGCAAAATATTCAACTACCCAAAAGTAAAAATTCCTGCTAGTGAGCCAAACTTCACACATTTCCACTATTTTCAACGCATCGGCTGGGATTATTGTCTGTTTATTCTATGCTTTGAAAATCCAAACTCAGCTTTAAATTATTTATCCAAGACCGATCAATTAGATGATCGTGTTGCAGCCGACCTACAACTATACCAGGATGAATACCGATACGTTCCGCAAAATCAATTACATCAGTTTCAGATTTAAGCTTCACTAATTCTCCCTCATACTCAGGTGGAATCAAAAATTCCCGCGACCATTGATCTGCTTGGCGTTCCTGCTCCGATTTCAAACTGTCCCCACTATTCCATTCATCAAGGAAAATATTTTCTTTATCATGTAGGAAAATATGTGCTGCTTCATGGAAAAAATCAAACCAAAAGCGGTCATTAGTTTTACCATAAAGCGAAAGTTGAATCAGTGCCTTATGCGGATTTAACCACCGTGCAACACCACTAACGTGCGCTTTCTTTATTGATGGTATTAAAACAAGGACAACCCCTGCTTCCCAGCACAACTTTTGCATCTGTGGTTTAAACTCCTCTGGTAGTAACACCGTCAAAGTCCGAATTTGCCGCACCGCCTTTTCAAATTTTGGCTTACTGTACTTGGGACAATCTAGTTGTTCTGCTCTTATTTCCCCCAACCGTAACCAAGTGGAAATAGCACCAACATCACTTTGCTCTTCGCGTGTACGGCGAAAAGCAACTTCCATACCTGCATAATAATTCTGCCAATCTTCCGGCGAGGCAACACCGAAAAATTGTAGTAACTTTTTTACCAAATCAGGCTTATTCTTGGCAATTAAACGGCACTTAGGAATTACACCTTGGTTCATCAAGTCTTTGACTGGTAACTCATCTAACCAAGGGAGCAACGCGATTTTGTGAGGTGCTAAAATCTGGGACGTATATAGCTTGTTTCAGGATGCGATCGCAACTAAAAAACCAGATTTTGTTGAGAATATAGGGGTGTAATTGAGAACTAAACCCCGATCTCACTTTTTCGCGTTGCTCCCTCTAACCAACATGTCCATCCCTTTAAGCGGTTTTCTTCTTCTATTCGTGCTAAAGCGGCGCGATATTGGGCTTCACGATTGAGCCAAAATGCTGTTGTACTCCCTAAAACTCGTTCTAGTTTCAGGGCTGTTTCTTCATTGATGGGTGCTTTGCCGTTGATCAACTGGCTAATATGTTTTGTGGTGTAGCCTAATCGCTCTGCTAACTGTACTTGTGTCCAATCACGCTCTTCTAATATATCAGCAATGGTATCACCGGGAGGAGATACCCAATCTGGAGTAAAGGTACGGGTTGTCTCAATCATGGTAATCTCCAATAAAAACAATACAAATAGCAGTAACTTTTGACCAATCAATGCTCCCATCCTCGGTAAGGGTTATGGGGTCGTTGTCTGGCTTAAATACAAGTCGTTTACCACCTTCTAGGTCTACTGCAAATTCACCCGCTCGATCTCCTTTTAAGGGATGGGGACGACCTGCAAATAATTCCTTGACACAGCTAACAGCTGCAAGGTCAGCCAATCGGGCTGTCAATTTCTTAGCACAGTTTGCACCCAATTTTCTTTGCGCTAAGTTTTGTTGTTCGCATAGCTTTTGCAGTTGGCGGTCAGCGAAGGTGATTTCCATGCGTTACTAGACTAATATAAGTTTACCATTTTGGTAAATAAATTTGTTATGTTTCTAGATAATTTAGCAGATCAACTAATCAGCAACGCTTAAAAATCTACCCCTCGTTTAAGCTCTACACCTTGATTGGCATAGTGTTTGTGGCAATAAACCTCTGAGTGGACGCTAGCCAAGTCGAAGTACGCAGGTGGATTTTGGCAGCGACCAGTGATTATAATTTCGGTATCGCGGGGTTTGCGGAGTAAAGCTTGCACAATCGGTTCAACGGGGAGTAATTCTAAATCAACAGTGGGATTTAGTTCATCGAGAATAATAGTTTTATACAATCCAGAGGCGATCGCAACTTTAGCGATTTCCCAACCCCTTTCGGCTTCTACATAATCTAATTCTTGCCTAGAATTTCGCCAGACGATCGCATCTCCACCGCAGCGCTGATGATCCACCACTTCTGGATATGACTGTTGTAAGGCAGCGATCGCAGCGTCTTCTGTGTAGCCACTACCACCTTTAAGCCATTGCATAATCAGCACACGGGTAGACCCTGGATGATTGATTCCCCTACCAATAGCCTGTAAAGCTTTGCCCAAAGCACTAGTAGACTTGCCTTTACCAGCACCAGTATAAATTTCAATGCCTTCAAGAAAGAGAGCTTTAGCTGTTGGGTGGTGATGAGGTTTCATTTCTGAGTGCAAATCTGCAATATCAAGCAACTTTTGCGGTGCGGCGCGTCCGGTGGCGATGATTTCCAACTCTTGGGGTTTAGATTTTAATGTCCGTACCACTTCATCTACTGGTAGCAAACCCAAATCCAGAACCGGGTTAATCTCATCCAAGACAACAACTGAATATAAACCACTAGCGATCGCGCCTTTAGCTACATCCCAACCCCGCATCGCTTCATCTCGGTCAAAAGTGGTAATTTCCTCATGACCAAAAAATTCGGCTCTCCCGGTGCGAACTTGGTCAATTAAATGAGGAAACCCACGTTGCAAAGCTGCGATCGCCCCATCTTCGTCATAATCACGTTCAGGCCCTTTTAAAAACCGCAGTAATAAAACGCGGTTAGAATTGCTAGGCGTATTGATCCCTAAGCCAATAGAGCGCAAAACCACCCCTAAAGCTGCTTGAGACTTACCTTTACCCAGACCATCGTAGACGTGAATTTGACCGACGAGCCGTTCTTGACGCACTTGCGCCGTGCGAATACCAATACCGTTCCTTGTCATTTCTCGAAAAGCTATAAGTGGCAGTCTTTAATCTTACCTAACGTCTTGTAATCTTAGGTAGAGAAACTGCTCCTCTCATGCATCCGTATAATGTATAAATAATATCGACAATATCATATTGGCACACCAAACAAAAACAATCAGATAATTTCCACCATCACCCTCACTATCCCAGTTATACTCTCTACAGTTAACCCTTACCCTTGACCATTTATGCCTGAAAATTGGATGCTTCCGAGGATTTTTCCTATTGGTGGAATTCTATTTGACTTTTTATTTGTATTGATTGCCATCCCTATCGAAGCCTATGTTTTGCACAATCGACTAAAATTTGACAAAAAAACTAGCATTTTTTATGCTATTTCTATGAATCTGTTTTCTAGTGTAATTGGTTGGGTCATATTTTTTATAGCAGAACCAATGTTGCCAATACATTTGAAATCAGAATTAATTAGCTATATGTTTTTTAATAATTTTAAATCAGCAAATACACAAAGCTTATTAATTTTAACTGCTTGTATAATTTTCTTTGCTACTTTTATAATGAAGTTTTTCATTTTAAGAGTATTACTACTATCATTGAGTGAACCAGTTGCTAAAAAAGAAGAGGAAATTCAAGTATTTCAAAGGCGGCGATGGCGTAATTTTAGCAGTGCTAAATTACAAAGTACTAATTTAGTGATTACTACATTAATTGCTAACTCTCTAAGTTTTAGTGCTATAACCGTTATTTTATTATTTCGCTCCAAGTAGCAAGAATTTACTTCATTTAAAGGAACACTAGTGATTGATTAATCAGGTGGGAAGAAGAATATGAATACGTTACTTAAAGATGTATTTGGAGTTTTTAAATTTGCTGAAGGGCTTTATGCTGGAATTAGAAAAGTATTAGTCCCGCCTAAAGCTTATTCTTGGCAAACATTTATTTATTTAAGTGTTTTTTCTTGGGTAGTTTCATTTTTTGCTATAGGTTATATAAAAGATATAATTGCCTTTTTCGGTTGGTTATTTTTAATTGCTGGCACAGCTTGGTATACAACTGAAGATCCTTTGAGGGTTCCTGGGACTTTTATGCCAGTTGGGGCAGTGATCACTGGATTCTTAGTGAGTGTTTTTGCATTTGGAAATCAACAAGATGTCGTTACACCAAGAACAATCGTTTTTTGGCCGACAATCTCAGCGCTAATTACGGCAATACCAGAATTTATTGAAGGAAATGATACCGATGCAAAAGCTCGAATTCCTAAACCACAAGACCGCCAAAGAATCATAATTTTAGTTGCTAGTAGTATGCTACTAAGTTGCTGGATTCAGTTTCACTTTGTGATGAATAATTGGTTTGAACAATATCCTAGTTTGCAGGCAGATACTTTTAAAGGTAGTACCGTTCTTGTCACTACAGAAAAACGCCTAAAAATCCCACGAAACGGCGCTATAATTTTAGAAAAACTTCAACCACTAGTAATACAAGAAATAGCTAAAAGACCTTGGTCGGAAGTGGAGAAATGGCTGATACCGAAAAAAGATGTCGAACCTCGGGTAGTAACTCTGGGTAGGGAAGTAATTCAAAAGAACTTGGGTAAATATGAAGAGAAAGAACTATGGCGTGTTGAACCGCGCGTAGCTAATACTAAGTCTGGATATATATTAAATTTATTAAGTATTTGGATGGGCCCGAGTTCTAACCCACGGGGCTATTATTTGAAAAAATCTTGTCGCATTGAACCAGTGGCTGCAACTAGCAATTCAGACAATAAAATTACAGTTGCAGAAATTGAATGCGATCGCGGTAGTAAACTTTTTGCTGGATCGCCACCTCCGCAAGCGGGGGAGGAGCAGGGGAGATGAGGGAGCAGGGGGAGCAGGGGAAGAGGCAGAGGGGCAGAGGGGCAGGGGAGACAAGGGGACAAGGCGACTTAAATCAGAACTTGCAAGAAGTGTTTCCCCTTGGCCCCAATTCTCCTTGTCCCCAAGTCCTCTTTCCCATGCCTAATTCCCAATGACTAATGACTAATGACTAATGACCAATGACTAATGACTAATAACAAATGGCTATTAACAGAATTTTTGTATTGGCAAAGAATGTGTTTCAGGAAGTGGTACGCGATCGCATCCTATTTATTATTGGTTTTTATGCGCTGATAATCGCCATTGCTTTCCGTGTCCTTCCTGAATTTGCAGCAACGACTGAAGACAAAATGTTTTTAGACTTTGGGATGGCGGCCATGAATGCCATCGGGTTAATTGTGACGATATTTATTGGTACGGGACTGGTTAATAAAGAAATTGAAAAACGTACTATTTTGGTGTTAATTGCTAAACCTGTCAGTCGCAGCGAAATTATCGTCGGCAAATACTTGGGTTTATCCGCAGTCTTAGCTGTGCTTGTCGCCACGATGACAATAATTTATCTATTATTTGTGCAATTTGGTAACATTTCTCATTCAACGACCAGCATTTTAATTGCTGCAATTTTCTTATTTTTACAGTTGTCATTAATCACGGCTGCGGCTATTACCTTCGGTGTTTTCACTGCTTCTTTACTGGCGACTGTTTTAACCTTTGCAGTATATTTAATCGGAAACATTACTCAAGATTTACTACAACTTGGTCGCCTGAGCCGCAACCCTGGTATGGAACGTCTAACTCAAGGTTTGTTTCTCATCTTACCAGATTTATCTCGATTAAATTTAAAAAACGATGCCGTTTATGGTCTGCAAGCACTACCTGACACAACTGCATTGATTACAAATGCTGGCTATGGCTTACTTTATAGTGCTATGTTGTTAGCGATCGCTATTTTTATCTTTTCACAACGTGAATTTTAGTCATGGGGCATTAGGGCGAACAGAAACTTCTTTCCTAACTAATGACAAATGACCAATGACTAATGACTAATAACTAATAACTAATAACTAATAACTATCTGAGGTTGCTCAATTGTGCCATCAGGCATAATAGTATCTCGGAGCTTGGCATAAATCAGGTTTGTCTCCCAAAGATTTGCCTTATTCAAGTTTGCCTTGGTTAAATTTGCCCATGTCAAGTCTGCACCAGTTAAGTTGGCCTCAGTTAAATTAGCTTCTAGTAATTTTGCTCCACATAGCTTTGCTCCTGTGAGATTTGCTCTGACTAAATTAGCTTCAATCAGTGATGCTTCAATTAATTTGGATTCGCTTAAGTCTGCTTCTCTCAAATCTACATCACATAAAGAAGCACCCCAAAGATTACTACCTGTAAATTTTGCCCGCCATAAGAAAGTTCCGCACAAATTTGCTCGTGTTAAATCAGTATTAATCAAATTAGCTTCGCACAAAGATGCTTCATACAAATTAGTTTCGCGTAGGCTAGCTTGCATCAGATTCGCGCCACTTAAATTAGCACGAGTGAGGATACAGCCAGATAAATTTGCATCACGCAAATCCGCTCCGATGAAGTTAACACCACTTAAATCAATTCCTTTCAAGTCGATTCCACGCAAATCACATCCACTGAAATCTCGGCGCTGAAAATATTTATTTGTGATTTGACTTAATATAAATTCCTGTTGAGCAGCATAATTTTTCATGGTATTCACCTCTGGGTGTAATTTATCTCAAAGGTCGAGTGTGATAGTTACCGTATATTGAGAGTACACCGCAAATGGAGATCATCTGAGTAAATAATCAGAGATAAATTCCCAAAAAATCGCTAGGAGCTTGAAAATGCGTTTTTTAACTGGTTTTTAAAACAAAAAATGCTGACATAGGTCAGGAAACATTGATAAGTCAAGTAGAATCAATTAGGTCGATGAGAATAACTCAAAATCACCATTACTTCTGTCAGCACCCCACCTACACTCTTTAGTCTGCCAATTTTGGTTTTTTCATCAGGGATTAGTCATTACCAATGCACAATGGGCAATTAATAAATATCTTTATGAGTAGCTTAGTCTTCTTATTAATTGGGTTAGCGACTTTCTTCTTTGCTTTGAGGACTGTTGATTGTTATTACAAAAAAAGCGTAGGCTGTACCCACGCTGATTTTTAGATTACAAAATACATCTTAAGCAGCAACAGGTTCCAACAACTTAATATCAGAGAAGATAAATTCTTGAATAGAAACTTGTCCTGCTGTCTCGGTGCGAATCTCCCGACGATTTAGAATAAAATAGTCACCAACTTTTTCATACTCATCGGTAAATTCGCTTCTACCGCCCTTTTGTTCGCCAGTCTTGGGGTCATGGTACACAGAGTCATAGCGGTGCGATAAGTAGCCTTCCCCAGTGTCGTGACTGCTGAAGGTGTCAATTGTCACATAAGTACCGTGAATTAAACGGTGAACATGGCATACTTCATTATTGCGGACTTTGTATTTATCGCCCTCAGCCTTACCACCAATTAAAAGCTCAACCGCACCAGTTTCGTCAGTTTTACCATAGCTAAAGGTATTGGCGCTGTGGGTATCTTCAAAGCTGCGGCGGATGCGGTGAATTGCTATCTCCCATGCTTGACCATGAATTGCTTTCTGGGCCGACTCGTCATCTACATCCAAAACTTCCGCTTTGAGATTGGCGTTGATGATTACTTTGCCTGTAAACACTTTATCATCATGCTTAAAGGTAATATTTGCGGTATAACCAGGGAAATTCTTGTCCCAGGTGTAGCGGTTCTCATAAGCAGCCCGGAAAAGTTCCTGAGCAGAGAGTTGTGTAACTGTCATGTGCTTCTCCTAGTCGCTACTGTAAATTAGCGTTTTAGTTTCCTTGGTATTAGCATAGAAGTAATTGTTGAGGCTTGGATAGTCCCCAACTGGGTACACTTATGGTTAATTCTCTTCACGCCGTATTTGATGCGATCGCCAATGTCCAAAATGAGCAAGAATTAAGGCTAGCTCTCACGGATAAAATTGGTGAGCATTTTGGTGTGCAAAATTGGGGCATTTATTTCCTAGATGAGCAACCAACGGCCCAAATCGATGTTCAGGGCATTCCGGCAGTATGCTTAGAAAGTAATCCAGTCGGGCGCTACGTGGTTGAGCGTCACGCTCCCGCCCATGAACAGTTATTATTATCGCCAGGAGACTGGAAGCATTTTTGCTCACGTTCTGATCACGAACACGTAATGACTGGGCCAATTGTTTGCGATGGTCGTCTTGTGGGAACGCTTAACTTAGCTCGTGATAAGGGAAATCCGGCTTTTAATGGCAACGATTTAGCTGATTTGAGTGCCTTATGCATTCATTTATCAGCAAAAATGGCAAATCTACGGACAAAACCAAAAATATCCCATTCTCTTTTAGTAAATCCTCTAACAGCGCGTGAGTTAGAAATTGCCGAATTAGTGGCGCAGGGGTTAACGAACGCGGAAATTGGAGAAAAACTTTGGATTACCCAAAATTCCGTTAAACAAGCTTTGAAGAGGATGTTTCGTAAGTTGAAGGTTTCGGCGCGTGCAGAAATGGTGGCAAAGCTACAAGAGATACAAGTTTCATAAAAAGATGCAGTTTCGTTAATTCACATGAGCATGTAAGTGGGAAGTGGGGAATGTTGTACGGACTTTTTTCAGAAATCAAATGTCTTTTACTGCTTGCAAATAACAAGCTTTAATAGTTCTCTTTATTTATGCTAACTTACAAGGATATTGCTTAAAGTTATTTCTTTAGGACTTACGCACACTCTACGAATTCTCGGCGCTCTTGGCGTCTTGGCGGTTCGAGAAATTAAGCTTTTTAGCAATTTTTGCGTAAGTCCTATTCTTATCTTGTATTAATCTGAATATTGCAGTAGGGGCGCACAGCTAACTGTACGCCCCTACTAAAGGACTATATTTTATGCAACTGAGAAAGACTACAATCTATGATCAGCGAGGGTAAGCGCGTTACCCAAGTATTAGAATTCGGTGGTTAGACACCAGCGCCCCTATTATTACTGTTTTATTGGCGAAAAGTTATTAGTACTTGCTGCCAATAGGCTATCGTAACGCATTTAGCGTCCAACTTTATTTGAGACATCTCTGGCTGCCTCTGCTGCACTGTCGCCTACATCACTAGCAGTTTCTTTAGCACCCTTTACGTATCCACCTCCAAACTCTTTAAAGGCTTCTCCTGACTGTTGCCCAATCTTCTGAAGTCTTTCACCAGGAGAATCTTCGGTTTCACGAGCATCTTTAAACCACTGCCCTACTGTTTTCGGTCTTTGGGCATCATTTTGCTCTACCTGTTGGCGAACTCTTTCCTTTAACCCTTCATTATTCTGCCCCTGGCCATAATTGACATTCGTTGTCAGCACTAGAAAACCAACTACGACAACAGCCAAAAAAGATTTTACCTGAAGTCCTTTAAGTAGGGAACTGATGTTAGCAATCGTCCTAGAAATCAAATTTATCATGCCAATTAGCTTTTTTTTTGACTACAAATAAAGATTAACTATAGAAAGGTAATTATCCTTCTAGCAAAAGGCATATTTTAGTTATAAAAAAGAAATATATTTTAAATCTTTGGGAAGAGGTGATTTTTTTGACGCTAATTGGTCATTGCAAGCGTAACACAGTGAAACAAAGCGATCGCAAAGTACAGATGTTGCGATCGCTTTATTTTACAACTCTTAGAAAAGCTAGCTTGTTAAGCGAAGCTATACGCTTCATTCGCAATTGACTTGGAACGATTTTGGTAAATTCGCTTGCATTGGAATGCTCCCATTTTTTCACTCTACTAAAGAAAATCATTATCTTCAAAAAGCTACAACAACTCCAAGCGATTATCATTTACAAGAACTCAGAAAACTTGGGTGATATTGAGTCATTAGTCATTAGTCATTTGTGTTTACCAATTGGACTTTGGACAAATGACTTAGGACAACCTCACCAGTTGATATGCAACTTAAATGCCTATCTACTTAGGCAAGAAACCTGATTTTCTGTTGGGCTACCGCTTTGAAGACCATTGGAAAGAACCAATTGAAAATGTGAGAAAACGGTTGGGATTAGCATAAATTTCCCCAATTAATCCGAAAAAAGCTTTTTAATGCTCAATAACAGCTTTTTTAGGAGTCTCTCTTTCTATTTATAAATGATGCTTGAGATTACTTCGGCTGACAAATGTAGCACTAAATACATTTTTAATGCTACATTTGGTCTTTAATACAGATATAAATTAAGAAAACATGTATCTTTGGGTAGAAAAATTATCTATCTTAAGAAACAGATACTTGATGAATAAAAATAAATAGCTACTAATAACAATCAATAGTAAGACGACTTTTAAGCTAGAGACATTTTGTCTAAATGAGTGGATTGATACCGTAATCCTTAGATATTAAAGGGCTTGCAGACGGCATAATCCACATTTTTTCCTCAACACGAGAACTGGTTCAAGTGGAAAGCCAAAGGATGAAATACTGGATAAGGAAATTCGCAATCTGTATAGTATTACTGTATAACTTGCTCATATCAAGTGATTACGCAGGAGCAAACCAACTTTCAAATATTGATGTGCAACAATTAAATGCACTCCCGACGGTTGAAAACCTAGCAAGTGCTGACAATAATCTTGCTAAAA
Source organism: Nostoc commune NIES-4072 (assembly GCF_003113895.1). NCBI lineage: Bacteria > Bacillati > Cyanobacteriota > Cyanophyceae > Nostocales > Nostocaceae > Nostoc > Nostoc commune. The sequence goes on from NZ_BDUD01000001.1 coordinate 218,072, forward strand.
ATAAAAAAGAAGATTTTTGCCAATTTAATGAGATTGTCAAAAGAATAGATAAACTAGAGGGACTCTTTACCCTTTATTGCAGTGGCGATTCGGGCAAAATTTACTTAGAAATTAAACCAGAGCAGCTAAATAAAGATTATTTAGCTATAGTTACATTGGAATCAGGCGTTGGGGAAAAGGGAATTTATAGTGGATTACCTCTATCTGATTTTATCTTCTACTTCCAACGAGTCAAGAATAGATTGCATTTTGTTGTTCGTAATGTGAAATTCCGCGCAGAAAGTAGACCAGAACAGCGATCGCTTGCTCGTTCATTTAGCGACTCAGTTCTTTATTCGCTCGAAATACACACTATTAAACCAGACGGTAAAAATATTCTAATCAGCCTAGATGAACTGCTAATGCAGGATTTCCCCGGCTTAACTACCTTATTAAAATACTCTTTGCAGGCTGATTATCACTTGGATACAAGAAAGTCTTATTTAGGTGATGTTAACAGCTTCGCAGAAAATGTAGAAATTGATTCTATTTATGGTTTTTCATCATTAGAAGGAGCAAATTTAGTCACCGTACCCGATAGCAGGGCACTCACTCTGAAGGTACACTACAGTTTTTCTCAGCTTAGAGAAAACACTGGTTATATTCCTAGACTTGCAGATGACAGAGTAGGATATTTTATTACTGCTTTCCAAAATTTATCTAATAATAATGCTCACGAATCATTTGTCCGTTACATCAATCGTTGGCATCTAGAGCCATCAGATCCTAACGCCCCCTTATCTCCACCCAAAAAGCCAATTGTGTTTTGGATTGAAAATGCTGTGCCGCTAGAGTACCGCGATGCGATTCGTGAAGGTGTTTTGATGTGGAACAAAGCGTTTGAAAAAGCTGGATTTCAAAATGCTATTGAAGTGCAGCAAATGCCAGATGATGCTGATTGGCAACCCGCAGATGTACATTACAATACTATTCGCTGGTTTAATTCTTTAGATGCAGGTTTTGCCAGAGGCCCAGTACGCGTTAACCCACTCACCGGAGAAATATTGGATGCAGATATTATTGTGGATGCCAATATGGTGCGTTCAATTCAGCAAGAATATCATGCACTGATGGAAGCAAATTCATCTTTTACGAATGGACATTTTTCTCAACTGGACAAAAATCCATGCCCAGGTAATTTATCTGCAATGTTCTCGAAAGGTTTTAAAGCTTTTCCTGAACAACATTTAGTAGACAATGACTTCTGCTATAGCATGGAGTCTTCAGATCAAGCCGCAATGGGGGCATTGGCATTATCAATTTTGCCAAACACTACACCCAGTAGTGAAACCATGAAAAAGTATGTGCATCAATATTTGCGTTCTCTAATTGCTCACGAAGTCGGGCATACTCTCGGTTTGCGCCACAACTTTCACGGCAGCACCATGTTAGCGCCCGAAGAATTAAATAATACTGAAATCACTCGCACTAAAGGTTTAGTGGGTTCGGTGATGGACTATCTACCCGTGAATATTGCACCACAGGGAATACAACAAGGTGACTATTTCCCAGGAGTTGTTGGCCCTTACGACGAATGGGCAATTGAGTATGGTTATAAAAGAAGCCCATCAGTAGCACTTGAGGGAATCATTCCAGAATCAGAAAAAACTTTTTTGGAACAGATTGCCCTGGTGTCGCCTCAACCAGAATTATCTTATGCAACTGATGAAGATATCTGGGATATTAATCCTTTGGCAAATGTCTGGGACATGAGTAGTGATGTGCTACTTTATTCGCAGTGGCAAATGGATAATGCCCGTTTTATGTGGCAGCGCCTTGACAAGGGTTATCTATCGAAAGGCGAAAGTTATAGTAACCTGCGCGTCTCATTCAATAGAGTTCTTAAATACTATTTTCGCAACGCCACCTTACTTTCTAAATACATTGGTGGACAATCATTTCGGCGTCTCCATGCTAGTGATGATACTTCTTGGACATTTGTACCAGTTTCACTTTTAAAACAACGTCAAGCATTGACAAAGCTGCAAGAATATGTATTTGCTGAGAATGCTTTCAGTTTTTCACCACAATTGTTGAATCAACTAGCACCATCGCGCTGGGAACACTGGGGTAGTTCTGTACCTAACAACCGCCTTGATTATCCAATTCACGATCGCATTCTGGGTTTCCAAAGTGCTGTACTGCGATCGCTATTAGACAGCGATCGCCTGAATCGTTTACAAGACATAGAATTAAAAACTCTCCCTGGAGAAGCACTTTCCATCCCGGAACTGTTCGACACCTTGCAAACAGGCATTTGGACAGAAGTTTTAACCCCAGGAGAATCAAAGCCAATTTCTAGCATCCGCCGTTCATTGCAACGGGAACATCTGAATATTTTACTAGAGATGATGTTGGATACTAATGATACACCTGAAGATGGTCGAACACTGGCTTGGTATGAATTGCGCCAACTGCAAAAAGCCATTGATGTCAGGCTCAAACAACTTAGTGAAAGCCTTGATATTTATACCCTAGCCCACTTAGAGGCTTCTGGCGATCGCATCGCTAAAGCATTAAATGCACAGTTAATTTCTAAGTAGACATAGGGAGTGGGGAGTAGGGAATAGGGAATTGGGAATTGGGAATTGGGAATTGGGAATTGGGAATTGGGAATTGGGAATTGGGAATTGGGCATTGGGCATTGGGCATTAGTTATTCTCCCCCTGCTCCCCCTGCTTCCTCATCCCCCACTCCCTACTCCCCACTCCCCCAAGATACTTTTGCAATAAACCAATTACAACTTCGGGTATTTCCAAATGAGGTAATATTCCTGCATCTGCGATCGCATAAAAATCTCGAATTGCACTTGGATTTAAATTTGCCAAGCGTCGTCCTAGTTTGATGCTGGTAAATTGTGCCTTTTCTCCCCAAAAAATGACTGTGGGAATTGTCAGTTGTTTAATATATAAACTTAGATCAAAGTAAAGATCGCCCCGCAAAAATGACAAAGCGGCAAACTTGGCATTAGTCTGTTGTGCAGAGGTTAAATAAGCCTCCACCATTTCTTGAGAAACTCGTTGTGATTTGGCAAACAAAAAACTTTGCAGAAAATTTCGGACTGCAATTTCATTTTCAGCACCAAGCATATAAATAAAATTGTCCAACAGAGGCGCATTGATCACCGAAAGCGGAAGTCTGCGTCCAGCACCCTGCCCAAAATCATCAAATCCAGAGGGGGACACCAAATACAGTGCTTTGAATAAATTGGGTTGAACAATAGCTAAACGAATAGCAAAAGCGGCTGTTAGAGATGAGGCTACCACCGTCACAGGCTGACGACAAGTTTCAATGATAAACTCTGCGATCGTGCTGAGATAATCCCTAATTTTATAATCCCGGACTGGATGAGCCGATTCTCCCCAGCCGATTAGATCGGCAGCTAAAATGTGGTAATTAGAGGCAAAAGCCGGGTAAACTTTAGACCATTCATACGCAGACGCCCCACCACCAAAGTTATGGAGAAACAATAGTGGAGGTAAATCTTCAGTATCAGAAAACGCCCAAGGTGCATTCGTTTGGGTATAGTAAACCATTGCCCCCAAGGATGTATGGATAAGCTTATGTCCAAAGCCAGGAGGTTGAAACTGAAGCATAAAATTAAAAAGTATAGTTTAATGGCACTTTACCCGAAGGCAAAATTACGAGGTATAAAGTTAAGCTTACCGATAAATATCGGAGTAAGTAAACTTTTTGTTTCCTAAGCTATTTCATATTTAATTTGCATACAATTCATCCTTGTTTTTGATTACTATCTCCTGTGATCTGAACAAGTTGATTTAGGTTATCACCACTGATGTGATAGGCTGCCCCAAAACCAACTACAAAACGACCTTCACTCGGAGTTAGCTGAAAAATCCGAAAGTCGGACAAGCCGCGCAAAACCTCGATAATTTCACCAAACCGCCCTTGAAATTGCTCAACAATTTGATTCCACTTGTCAGTTTCACGCTCTATCAAATTTGCCGTACAATCAAAACTCAAACGACGACGGGCAAAAATTAGATTACTCTTGGCTTCATCCTCGATAAACAAGACACTAACATGAGGATTGTCATAGAGATTTTTGGTATGAGTTGAAAGACCACTGACGTAAATGTAGATGTTTTTAGAATCATCTATTACAAAGGGAGCATAACTAGCATTGGGTATTGCCTGTGCGTTCACGGTGCTAATAATTACACTCTCCAATTCTTCTGGAAACTTTTCGTACTCAGCTTGAATGTCTTCAAGTTGGCTCATAAGTAAATTACCGTTTGATTAGGAACACCTCATTAAGTATCGTAACGTGATTGAGCGATGTCTACGACGGGCTATTTGGCGTTGCATGGAATGCCAAAGATTTGGCTTAAGGGAATAGGTTACAGGTTATAGTTTTCTCCTGTACCCTTTCCCCTAATTAAAGCAATTCAGCATTATCCAAGCTCTGAGTACCGGAGGATTTGGAGAAACAAACATTGGGCTAAACTGAAGAAAGTTATGAGGACGCAAATATGACTGAAAAAAATCGTTCTCAATGGGATTTAGGCAGGTTTATCGAAACCCTGACTTACTTTGAGGTAATTCCTTTCCTTAACTGGGTACAGCAGTTAATCCAAGGCCATCCTAAGGATAATCAATATAGACCCAATGGAGGAAGAAATGTGGGTGTAATATTAGTGGCAGGTGCAACAGGTGGTGTAGGTAAACGAGTAGTGCAGCGATCGCTCCAACAAGGTTATAAAGTTCGCGCTCTAGTTCGAGACATTGACAGAGCCAGGTCAATTCTTGGTAATGATATAGACTTAGTAGTTGCGGATATCACTCAACCAGAAACTTTAACTTCTTTAGTTATGGCTGATATCCAAGCTGTAGTTTGTTGTACAGCAGTGCGCGTGCAACCAGTTGAGGGAGACACAGCAGATAGAGCCAAATATTATCAAGGGGTTAAATTTTACCAACCAGAAATTGTTGGCGACACCCCAGAAAATGTAGAATATCAAGGTGTTAAAAATTTAGTCCAAGCGGCAGTAAAATATTTACCCCAAGCAAACGAAAAACCGATATTTGATTTCACCAAGCCATCAGTAGAATTAAAAGATTACTGGGGGGCGCTGGATGATGTCGTTATGGGTGGCGTAAGTGCCAGTAATATTCAATTAGTAGAAAATACAGCTTTGTTTGCTGGTAATGTCTCTACGGCTAACTCTGGCGGATTTGCTTCTATTAGAACCAAGAATTTTGATCCACCTTTCAATTTATCTGATTGGGAAGGTGTAAAACTGCGCGTCAAAGGTGACGGGCAACGTTATAAAATATTCCTGCGGACAGATACAAAATGGGATGGTATTGGCTATAGCTATTCTTTTGACACCGTAGCTAATACCTGGATAGATGTTCACGTTCCCTTTGCAGATTTGATTCCCGTCTTTCGGGCAAAAGTTGTTAAAGATGCGCCGCCAATTGAGCAGAATAGAGTTTGTTCATTCCAACTGATGTTGAGCAAATTTGAATATGATGGCGCTTTGAATCCAAAATTTTCTCCCGGTGGTTTTGCTTTACAGTTGGAATCAATTAAAGCTTACGGCGGTGCTACTTTACCACAATTCATCCTCGTCAGTTCAGCAGGCGTGACTCGTCCCGGTCGCCCCGGCATTAATTTAGATGAAGAACCGCCAGCAGTGAAATTAAATGACCAATTGGGAGGAATTTTAACTTGGAAGTTGAAGGGAGAAGATAGTTTAAGAGAAAGCGGAATTCCTTATACGATTATTAGACCTTGTGCTTTAACTGAAGAAGCAGGAGGGAAGGAATTAATATTCGAGCAAGGCGATAATATTAAGGGCAAAATCAGCCGTGAGGATGTGGCAGAACTTTGTGTGCAAGCTTTAAAGATAGCAAAAGCTTCTAATGTCACGTTTGAAGTAAAACAGGGAGATAGTACTGTTAACTCTATCAATTGGCAGAAGTTATTTTCTGATTTAGTAAAGGATAAATAAGTGAAGTGACTACTACCGCAAGGCGGAAGTCAAAAATCAAAAGTTTTGTATATCAAAGCTTTTGCAAGTTTTAAAACGGTAGCTTGATTTCCGCCATGTTGTACTACAGACTTATACTCTGTAGCGATCCCAACACATCTTGTCTAAATAGACTGTTATGAAAAAAATCCAAGTGCTAATATTTGCCGGGATTTTAGCAGCAATTCTCTGGGGTGGATTATTTGGAAACACTGCTTCATCCCAGCAAGTAGAGTCTCGCATCTACAACCTGGAAGCAGACTTAAATCGTGTCGAGTCACGATTAAGCCAGATAGAGTCTCAACTCGGTCGAAGTGGCCAGTCTCCATCCCCAAGAACAACACTTACCCCACGCCAGTCAACTGGTTCCAGAAGGAACTTATCACAGCAAGATCCGATGTTTGATCGGCTGGCAACTTTGGTGGTTGAATTGAAGCAACAAGTCAACAAATTAGAGGCGCGAGTTTCTAAATTAGAAAGTCGCTGAGTATTTGAATTAGTCTGTGTATTTTTCAAAACTTCTTACTAGTAGTCTGGCAAGTTGAAAGTGATGGATAAGCAAGTTCGTAGTAAGGACTTTAGTCCTTATTTTCTCAGAACTAAAGTCCTTACTACAAAATCTTTAATTATTCACGTTTACTTACATTGTATAAGCTGGCTTCAACTTCCGCAGGAAGTTAAGCATAGCTGAAACCACAGCATCCGGGGACTCAATTAAGAAGCCATGACCCCCAGCGTTGAGGACTAAAAGTTCAGCGTTGGGAATGCCTTGAGCAAGTTGCTGGGAAAACTTTAACGGAGTGAGAATGTCTTGTTTACCAACTAGAACTAGGGTAGGACAATGAATTTGTTGAATGCGATCTATTGTGTCAAAGTCAAGCATGGCTCGGCTGTGATGATAGAGTGAATGAGCCGCAGGTGGAAAAGGATATCTGATTGCAAATTCAATTAGTCCTTCAATCATCCCAGGAATCGAGTAGAACGTATCTGTAAATATCCAAGGTAATACGACTTTTTCATAAAGTTTCAAGTCTACGTTTTTGCAGAGGTCGCCCCAAGTCTCGATAATGCTGTTAAATAATCCATCACCCTTTGCCAAAGATGAAAGTAGTATTAGACTTTCTACCTTTTCAGGATGTGCTAACACTAACTCTTGGGCTATCTGACCACCCATTGAATGACCTACTAAATGCACCTTATCGATCGCAATATAATCGAGCAATGCTGCAACATCACTAGCCATCTGCTTGAGGCTATAAGGGTTTTCGGGAGCAGAACTTCGCCCCATACCTCGGTTGTCTAAGCGAATGACTTGATAATGCGAAACCAGCGATGGCATAATCAACGACCAATAGGCATGATCGCAAAGGAAGCCAGCTATTAATAGCAAAGGCTCACCTTTCCCCTTAATGTCGTAGAACAAATCAATCCCGTTAATCTGAACTTTGGGCATAGTCAATAATTCTCTTAAGCAGGGATGGACAAAGCTAAATTCCTACGTCTTAAACTTCTCGTCCACTGGAATTTGATAGCCGTTAGCGAGGCGATTGGTCATGTTGGCAGTGGCTGCGATCGCCATTAGTTCCGCGAACATGGTATCATTCATGCCCTTGGCCCGCGCCCCTGCTGTGTGCGAGGCGATGCAATACTCACAGCCATTCGTCGCACTCACGGCGATGTAAATTAGTTCGCGCATCAGTGGATCAATCTCACCGGGGCCACTCATAACTTCCTTTACCGCTTGCCAAGTTCGTTGTAAGGTAGGGGGATGATTGGCTATAGCTTTCCAAAAGTTATTGATATAGTCATTCTGGCGTGTAGTGCGGATGTCGTCATATACTGCACGTATTTCGTCGCTGGCTTCTTCGTATTCAATCAGCTTAGTCATCAAAAATTTGGGTTATTCCCCGTCCTTTTATAGATACCAAAATGTAGGATACTACGTTTTTAGCTACGGACATTAGCGGTGATGAAATTCGACCTCTTTTTCCAGAATCTTGATATCATAGCTGCCAAAGAAATCGTGACCCAGTAAGCCGATGCTTGCTTTTGGTGCGATCGCTACTTGAAGATTATTGGTTGTAACTCCACCTACTGCAATAGATTTTAGCTTACTGGTTAGAAATTCTACTTGGCTACCGTCGGCAATTTGGGCTTGCATTGTCCCAGTAGGCTGAAGTTCAAGTGTATTCGCCATCCCTTGAGTGATAATAGTTTCACTGGAACCTGTATCTACAATCATTTCAAAGGTTTTTTTGTCGTTAAAGGTGACATCAATCACAGGAGTTCCACCAAAGCGGCGTTTGATTGGGACTCGAAAAACTCTTTTGTCTGAAGCTACAGGTATATTGCCACAAAGCCTTCCCAATGCAACGGTTTTACCAGAGGAGGTTATCATGTAACATGCTCCTGGATCGTCTGCTGTTGCTCGATGAGAGAATGCTAAAAATATCAGCGTCGGCATTAGTCCGATTGCAGCTAAGTTAACGGTTGTAATCCAACGCCTCCAAGCATTCTTCATGTTATATTTTCTCCAATTTCACTGAGTTTTTTTAATAGCTTAACTTATCATAATCGCTGTAATAATTGGTAGTGTAAATCCATCTTTTTAAGATAACAAGCTAATACTTATAAACCTTTATACAACAGAATATAAAATAATTGGCGTTGTTTTTGTTAGAATTATTGTCTATATTAATCACACAGTTTTTGTATTTTTAAGTGATTTATTGATTTTTTACTTCACTGTTTATTGAAATGTCTCCAGAAGAGGAAATTACATTTAACTCAATACATTTTATCTATAATTACTGATTGATAAATTAAAGATTAAGTAAAGACCCGATAAAACTAGTTAGAGTATATTAAATATGGCAAACTAAGAAGTTAGATAAGATAAATTTGTTATTCTTCAAGGGTTTCTGCTGCATGTACAGCAGTTGCGATCGCATTTGTAACAGCAATATCCTTTTGTTCTAAGATGATATTTTCACTAACAGTACGCCCAGCAACAACAGCACAAACAGCAGCAGCAGTAAAATTATACACTCCTGCCATTTTAAATAATGTGCCGCATTCCATCTCATAATTCAAGATATTTAATCGCCGATATTCTTCTGTAATACCATGCAGCGATCGCATTAAATTTGGATTCGCAGAATCAGTGCGTTCTTGTCCTTCGTAAAAAGTATCAACTGATGCCGTAATTCCTATGTAATGTTCAACCTTTAATTGTCGCGCAGCTTTAACTAAAGCGACTGTCAGAAAAGGATCGGCTGCGGCTGGATACTCCACAGGTGCAATATCATTTGCTGCACCTTGGCGACACAATGCTGCACTGCTAATAATAATGCTACCAACTGGTATATAAGGTTGAATGCTACCACAAGTTCCAATGCGAATAATTTGCCGGATTCCTACTTGGATTAACTCATTGACAACAATACTTAATGAAGGCGCACCCATACCACTAGTAGCTGATAGAATGGTGCGACCATTAGGCAAATATCCTACATAGCTATTGAGTCCGCGATTTTCTGACAACACGCGCACATCTTGTAAATAAGTTTGGGCAATTAGACGCGATCGCTCTGGATCACCAGATAATAGGGCAATGGTGGGAGGCGATGAACCTAAATCGTCTTGTCCAAAGCCAATGTGATAAAAGCGTTGATTTAGCATAGAGTGACACTTTATCTCAAATTATATGCTTGTCCTAACTATTACCAGCTAAATCCTGATCACGAATAAACATTAATGTATATGAGATATGTCAGAGTGTCCTAGTTAGTGATATGGACTTCAAAAGTAGTTAATCAATATCATTTAATTGCAATATCTCAACAGGGGTAAAAATATGGTTTATGGTAAGAGATCAATTGCGCGATCGCACCTGATAATATAATTTATAATGGCATACAGTCAAATAATCGAGACTAACTAATGTTGAGTTTTTAAAGCAGAGTCCAGTTTTAATCCGTTAATGCGTTCGTAGTGACGAGTATTGTTTGTTACTATAGTGTAGTTTCCTCCAAGTGCAACACTAGCAATCAGTAAATCAAATTCAGCAATTGTTTGCCCGATTCTACAGAGTTCTGCCTTTAACGAACTTTGGGGGTTTAAGTCCCCAGCAAGATAGGCAGCACGTTTTGTGTCGGGGTCTAAATCCCCGTCACAAAACGTAATTGCGAATTGCGAATTGCAGAATAGGCTATACTTCTAAGTCTTCATCAAATATTAATTCAATGTCTCTTGCACCATGAATGACTCGTAGAATATCAATTGCTGATTCTGTGATGCGGTAAAAGATAAGATATCGTTGAAATCCTTTAATAGATATTTGTCGAATTTCTGCTAGATTGGGATGAGTAAATTGACATAGTTTGCCAATAGCTGGGGTTTTTGCTAATTGTTTAAATGTTGCTTCGGCTGCTGTTAAAAACCTGTCTGAAACATCTAAGTTATCTTGTGCTATGTACGTTGCTAAGTCTATTAAGTCCCGGATAACTTGAGGTCTTTTTTTTATTTCAAACATCACGGCTAAATTGCATCTTGATGTTTGTTCATTCTTTCTCGGATTGTTTGACGGATATCTTCCCAATCTTCAACAGTCATTTCTGTTGCATTCCCAGAGTTTAATCCTTCCAGAAGCATTGTTTCTAGACGTTCTTTAGCTCTCTGTTTTTGGTCTTGCCGCACTAATTCACGAAAATATTCGCTGACACTGCTATAACTACCTTGAGCTACCTGTTCTTCTATATAAGTTCGCATGGCGTCAGGTAAGGAAATATTTATACTTTTCACAAGGGTTAGTTTTTGAATCTGTTTTTCTACATTATGGCAGTTTTTGCCATTTTATGCCATCAGTGTATCTGCGGCTAAAAATGAAACTTTAATCTACTAAACGGATCGCACTTTTCCTCAAGTCTCCACATTCCCCACGCTTCCAGATAAAAATATCACCCTTCGTTCTAGCTACAAAAATCAAGTTTTGCGACTTGTAAACTAAGTTTCTGGCTTCAAAACCAGCTTTTGCGACATCAAAACCAGCTTTTGCGACATCAAAACCAGCTTTTGCGACATCAAAACCAGCTTTTGCGACATCAAAACCAGCTTTTGCGACATCAAAACTAGCTTTTGCGACATCAAAACCAGCTTTTGTCAAAGAATTTCAGCAAATCTACTCCCATTTTTCCTGCCTGCTAAGTTCTCTTCAATAAAAAAACGCAAATATACGCATTCCGACGCAATTTTCAGCGTTTCTATACGTATAAATGCGATAAAAGTAGAAAGAATTCCAGCTTTATTTAATGGGCGTTGCTAAATCTAGGGATGAATGTCTCACGCAAAAGAAAATTCAATAAAATCATCCCCCATTTATGCAATATCATTTAATGCACTAACGCGATCGCACGTTTCGTCAACGCTTCAGCAGTCAATCCATTAAACGCCATCAACTCGCCAGCACTGGCTGTAGTTTCCCCACGTTTCCAAGCAAAGGTGTCGCGCTTGGCTGTACTCCGTAACAAAATCGGTTCTAGCATCCCCGCCGCACCACCAGTAACAGCAATTAACGCATCACCATCAAATAATTCGGCAAATTTCGCATCATCCAAGAAACCGCCTTCGGGTTCAGAACAAGTATCCCAAGCAGTATCATGGCTACGGTACAATTGTCGAGGATTGATGACAGAAACTATCTTCGCACCAATACCTTCAGTTTCTAAGAAAGCAGCAGCTTCAAATACTGGCATTAATGTCATATCGCCAATTACAGCAAATACAACTTGTCTATCACCAGCAACTTCATGTAATAGCACTGCACCATCGCGCAACCCTTGACGAGTTTGTTCTAAAGTTGTGCGAATTGGCAATGGCGATTTACTCGCTGTAATCACAATTCCCTTATTCTTAGTTTTCAACGCCCAGTCATAACAAGCTTGAATACTATTAGCATCAGGCGGAAATAATGGGAAAACATTTCCATTTCGCATCAACGAAGCAAAGTAAGCTTCAATTTCGGGACGTTGGTGAGTCCAACCGTTGCGCCCTTGCTCTAATGCGCCTGCTGTGAATAAAGTAATAGTTGAAGGAGTTTGACGGCGCAATTCTGCCATTGCTTGAGTCACAGTTTGCCAAATTGGTAATCCGTTGATGGCAAAAGATTCGTAAGAACACCACAAAGTTCTTGCACCCATTAACGCCAAACCGGCAGCTAAACCAGCACAAGCATCTTCACTCAATGGTTCATAAACTTGCCCATTTGGTGCTTGATTATATAAGTCGTCGGTTGTGGGGTGGATAATTTTTAATGCTTGGTTAATGTTGGCAATTCCTGATGCTTCGTTACCATCGGCGTTGGTGACGAGGAAATTCTGATCTTTATTTCCTACTATTCCTACCAATCGTCCCATTGCGGTTGTGGAAACTTTGGGTTCGCCACCAACTGCATATTCTTCTAAAGGTAATTCGCCTAAATCTGGTAATGGAAATTCAAATTCTGTCACCACAGTTTTCGCTGCTGGGCCACCACCGGCGCGTTCTGCATTTGTTCTGACTAATTGCCAAGCTTCCGCAGATAAAGCACGGGTTTGCAATGCACTAACAATATGGGTTGCATCCAGCGTATCTTTAGGATACAGGTTGTGAGATTTTGCACCCCGCGCATGGACTCCTGCACCTTTGAGTTGTTTAATAATGAAGACGGTAAGTTTACCACCCAATGCCGATCGCGCTGCTTTATCTACACCTGAAAGTACTGCTTGAGTAAATTCTAGGCGTTTCTCAAAGGAAAAGGCGGTACTATCAACGTAATCCCCTGGTTGATTTTGATCGTCAAAATCCTTGGCATCCACTAACACCACTTCATCAAAACCGTTACCTTGCCAATATGCTTGCATCTGTTCGTTAGTTTTCAGGGAAACCATGCTGTGATGTTCTTGGCTGTAACCGTTCCACACCAACACCGGTAAGAAGTTGGTGACAGCAGGATAAGCTGTATGGAAGTGAGCGATCGCACTTACAATATAAGGCTCACCCAATCCACCATCACCAACTGTAAAGGGGAACAACTTATCTTTGTGCAATAGTGCAGCCGCCATTGCAAAGTGTTGCCCTTGTCCCAAAGGCCCCGCAGGTGCGAGAATACCGGGGATGAAACCAGAAAGGTGTCCTAAAAGTCCGTGCTTTTCTCGGAAGCGATCGCGCAATTCTTGGACTGTAAAAATTCCCATGTCCTCTAGCGAACGATCCAAGAACATGGCACTATAAAATCCAGGGGCGTGGTGTCCCACTTCGGTAATAATGTTTTTGTATCCCAGCATGACAAGAGATGCGTAAGCTTCTGCTTGGCTGGCGAATCCGCCGGGATGCCCAGAAGCTTTACTAGCAGTAACTTGCAAAGTTAGGTAGCGTAAGGCATCAGCAGCAAGTAAAGTTTGATATACAGCTGCTTTGTCAGTGGGAGATGCGATCGCTACTTTGCCCGATTCTATAGCAGGTGTTGCGCCATAAGTTTCAAAATCTGGTAGTGCTTCACCAAAATATTGAATTCCTTCAGAAAAATTAGGAAGCGCTGAAGATGCCTTTGGGGAGATTGCAGTCATGCTGAGTACCTTTTGACGATTAGATAAAACTGTAGATGCTTGTTGAATTTAACAAAAATTTTACATCTTGGAGGTTGTAACAGTTTATTGCTTTTTTGCGACGTTAGAATAAGTACTTTAAATGGTTACGCACGAAAATTATGTAGATTGATTTTCAATGCTTCTACATAATCCCCCATAGTACTCATTAAAAAAGGGCTATGGATGATTTGAATATATTGCAAGTGTAAAATAATGGATTTTAAGATTGCTATTATACACCAATACAGAATATTTGAATATAATCAAAAGATGTAATTTAACGGGGCATCTATCCAAAATATATTTAGTAAGTTTTTTTCGTAAATGCTTTTAAAGATTCAGAAAAAATACTATTATTATCCTTAGAAAAATTAATAGTATTTATTTGCCAATCTGTTTTAAGTAATAAAAGTATCATCTATAAAACTCCCTTAAAAACTTGCTTTAATTTTTTTAAAGAAAATTTATGGATAAATAAGCATTAGATAAAGCTTGTTAAATATTGTTAGCTTACTAAATCCTAAAAAATCGAACCAACAATGAAAGTACTTGATAAACTACGCACACCAGCATTACTACAAACTCTGCAATTAATTGCTAAACCCACAAAAACCTTAGAAAATTGTGCCGCCAACTATGGCGATATTTTCACAATGCGGGTAATGGGTTTAAAGTCACCACCAATAGTATTTTTTAGCGATCCTCAAGCAATTAGTGATTGTTTCGCTATACCTGCACAAAAGTTAGATTTTAAGAAAGCAACCCATGTATTTAAACCCTTATTTGGAGAGAATTCTATTGTATTTCAAGAAGCGCGATCGCACCAACAACAACGGCAGTTATTATTACCAGCATTTCATGGGGATAATTTAAAATCTTATGGACAAGTAATTTGTCAAATAACTGAAGAAGTTACACAAAATTGGACATCAGGTACAGATATTTGTGTACACAGCTTAATGTCAGATATCACTTTAGAAATTATCCTAAAAGTGGTATTTGGTATTACTCATGGTGCGCGTTACCAAGAATTAAAAGAAAAATTGAGTTCTTTATTAGAAGATGTAACTAAACCTTGGTATTCTAGCCTATTTTTCTTTCCTTTGCTGCAAAAAGATTTAGGTGCATGGAGTCCTTGGGGAATTTTCTTAAAAAGACGAGAGCAGATTGACAAACTCATCTATGCAGAAATTTATGAAAGACGTTCGCAAAATAATGCTGCGCGTACAGATATTCTCAGTATGCTGATGTCAGCGCGTGACGTAAATGGACAACAAATGACAGATGAGGAATTACGCGATCAACTAGTTTCATTATTGCTGTTGGGTTACGAAACTACATCTGGTGTATTAGCCTGGATATTTTATTTAATTCACTCTCATCCAAAAGTGAGACATCGGTTAATGCAAGAACTAAACACCTTGGCTGATCTCACAAATCCTGAAGCAATTACAGAGTTACCTTATCTCACCGCCGTCTGTCAAGAAACACTGCGAATTCATCCTATTGCTTTAATTTGCACACCGCGAATGGTAAAAGATAGTGTGGAAATTATGGGGCATAAATTTACATCAGAAACAGTTTTAGTTCCTTGTATTTATCTAGCACATCGCCGAGCCAATACTTACCCAGAACCAGAACAGTTTAGTCCAGAAAGATTTCTCAACCAAAAATTTTCACCTTATGAATATTTACCCTTCGGTGGAGGTTATCGCGGTTGCATCGGTGCGGCATTTTCGATGTATGAACTAAAATTAGTAACAGCGATAATCTTATCCCATTTTGAACTAAGCCTTACTGATAAACGTCCAGTGCATCCAGTCCGTCGTGGTATTACCATTGTCCCTAGCGGCGGTGTAAAAATGGTTGTTACCAAAAAAGCAAAACTTAAAAAACAAACAATACTTTCTACTTAATTACTTAATCCTCCTATTTGCATATACCGCAATATAGATCCGCTCGTTAGCATCTAGCCTTTACAGTAAATAGTAAGAGGACATTTAGGAGATTATTAATTCATGCCTGATGAGCATCGGTTGGAGGAAACATTTCTATCCCAGGAAGCTGAAAGAAGAATATCCGAAAAGCTAGATAAAGTAGAAGAAATAGAAATAGATGTACAAACCGATCTGTTTAAAATAGTTCAGGGACAGGCGGATGGAGTTTCGATTGCAGGCCAAGGATTAGTAATCGAAAAAGACGTTCGCGTACAGGAAATAAAACTGCAAACAGAAAGTATCAACATCAATCCCTTAAGCGCTCTTTTTGGACAAATAGAACTCAATGAGCCAGTAAATGCCATTGCTCGGATTATACTCACAGAAGTAGATATGAACCGCACCTTGGCATCAGACTTTGTTCGCAGCAAGTTGCAAGATTTTGATTTGGATGTAGATGGCAGAATTGTGAGTTTTGAGGCACAAAAAATCGAAATATTTTTACCTGGTGATGGCAAAATAGAATGTAGGGGAAGAGTACTGTTAAAGGAAAAGGGAAATACTCGCCCTTTGGCTTACACTGCGATCGCCCGCCCACGGACTCATTCACAACCTGCGATGCTGGAGAGTTTTAACTGCACTGAGGGAGGCGGAATTTCCTTAGAAGTAGTTACAGCTTTAATGCAGAAAGCCAAAGAATGGATGAATATACCATTTTTTAAATGGGAAGATATGGTATTTCATATTAAAGATATAAAAGTAGAAACTGGTAGTTTAGTGCTTCTCGTAGAAACTCAAATGAGGCAAATACCATCATCAGAAATATTATCTCCTTAGTAGTATTGGCAATAGTTAAAGATAATTTTTGCTACTGAAGGATGATGTAAAAGTAGTAAAATGTTTCTAATATTTAGAAAGCTACTTATTTCTAAATTCCAACTATGCAAGAGTATGATGTTGTACTTATCGGTGCTGGACATAATGGACTAGTTTGTGCAGCTTATTTGCTGAAAGCTGGTTATAGCGTCCTGTTACTAGAAAAGCGTTCTGTTCCAGGCGGTGCAGCAACAACTGAAGAGTGTTTACCACAAGAGGCTCCTGGATTTAAATTTAACTTGTGCGCTATTGACCATGAATTTATTCACTTGGGGCCAGTTGTTGAAGAATTAGAACTAGAAAAATACGGCTTGCATTATTTGGAGTGTGATCCAGTTGTTTTCTGTCCTCATCCTGATGGTAAGTATTTCTTAGCACATAAGTCGCTGGAAAAAACTTGTGCAGAAATCGCTCGTTATAATGAACGTGATGCCAAAAAATACGCAGAATTTGTAGACTATTGGCAACGAGCGATCGGTGCAATGGTTCCGATGTTTAATGCACCGCCCAAGTCAATTATAGATATCGTTGGTAACTACGATATCAAAAAATTAAAAGATTTGTTTTCGATGATTGGTTCCCCGAATAAAACGCTGGACTTTATTCGCACTATGTTAACCAGCGCTGAGGATTTACTTAATGAGTGGTTTGATGAGGAATTTCTAAAAGCGCCATTAGCAAGACTTGCAGCAGAACTTGGTGCGCCGCCATCGCAAAAAACCCTTGCCATTGGTGCAATTATGATGGCAATGCGTCACAACCCTGGAATGGCCAGACCACGCGGCGGAACTGGCGCACTAGTGAAAGCTTTAGTGAATTTAGTCACAAGTAAAGGTGGCGTTATTCTCACAGATCAGCATGTTGAAAAAGTTCTAATTGATGATGGAAAAGCTGTTGGTGTACGAGTGGCTGGTAACACCGAATATCGCGCTAAATACGGGGTTATTTCTAATATTGATGCCAAGCGGTTATTTTTGCAAATGACTGATAAAAGCGATATCGATGGAGCCGATCCTGACTTATGGGAAAGATTAGAACGCCGCATCGTTAACAATAACGAAACTATCCTCAAGATAGACTTAGCTTTAGACGAACCACTGCGCTTTCCATACCACGCCCACAAAGACGAATATCTCGTTGGTTCGATCTTGATTGCTGATTCAGTGGCTCATGTAGAACAGGCTCATAGTAAATGCACCTTGGGAGAGATCCCTGATGCTGACCCATCAATGTATGTGGTCATGCCTAGCTACTTAGATCCCACATTAGCACCACCAGGTAAGCACACCGTATGGATTGAGTATTTTGCTCCTTACCAAATTGCTGGTGCAGAAGGTACTGGTTTAAAAGGTACTGGTTGGACAGATGAATTGAAAAACAAAGTTGCAGATAGAGTGGTTGATAAGTTGGCAGATTATGCACCAAATGTCAAGAATGCAACGATCGCCCGTCGTGTAGAAAGTCCAGCAGAATTAGGAGAAAGATTAGGTGCGTATAAAGGGAATTATTACCATGTTGACATGACTTTAGATCAGATGGTATTTTTCCGTCCCTTGCCAGAAATAGCGAACTATAAAACGCCAATTGAGAATCTATTTTTGACTGGTGCAGGGACTCATCCCGGTGGTTCGATTTCGGGAATGCCGGGACGCAATTGTGCCCGTGTATTTTTGCAGGCAAAGCATCCCATTAGCCAAACTTTGAAAGATGCACGCGATTCGATTAAGTCAACTGTCGAGTCAGTGTTTGGGATTAGTTAAGCCTTAGACATAGGAGTGAAAATGAATGTAGAGACGTAGCAGTGCTACGTCTCTACAAGGGTTCTAGATAACGCATATTTAATTTCATGATGTCTAGTATATATAGCAATTCTATTTAATTGCCTCTCCACCTAGAGGCTCATATCCCCGACTTCTTAAAAAAGTTGGGGATCTTTTTGTTTGTAACTCCTGCACAGATTGCGATAGCAACACAAATGATTGTTTTTTGAGTGAAACAGGCTCTAAACAATTGCTTTATGTGTATTTAATATGATAATGTAACATACACTTGAGTTTGACCAGCTTATATGCATTATCAACAAAGTTATTTCTTAGAACATAAGGAAATTAATGGGTAAAAAGTAGTGTATTTTGATAATACTCAGAAAACAAACAGTTTTTAACATCATTTTATAAGTTTTGTAGGTACAGCATGGTTTTTCGGCGCTGCTTGGTTGCATCTAGCTTGATAGTTTTCTTCGCATTTGGCTGTAGTGGTGGGGCAAACTCATCAACAGAAAATACTACAAAAGTTGTGCAGGAAAGTAACGTAACCCAGCTTTTCATAGAAGCTAAGGCTACTCAAAAAGTAGAAGATTTCTTTCATCAAGGGAATAATTTATTAGATAGACACCGTTACGAAGATGCAATAAAAGCTTATGATAAAGCGATCGCTATCAAAGTTGAGAGTCCTGAAGCTTGGATTAACCGTGGCATAGCTTTAACATCCTTACAACGTTACCAAGACGCGATCGCATCCTACGACAAAGCGATCGCTATCCAACCCGACAAATATGAAGCCTGGTATAATCGTGGCATCGCTTTAACATCGTTGCAACGCTACCAAGACGCTATTGCATCATACGACAAAGCGATCGCTATTCAACCCGACAAGTCTGAAGCCTTAATTAACCGAGGCATTGCTCTGACAAAACTACACCGTTATCAAGATGCGATCGCGTCTTATAATAAAGCGATCGCCATAAAGCCGGATTTGCACCAAGCATATTACAACAAAGCTTGCTCTTATGCTTTACAAAGTAATCTCGAATTAGCAATTGAGAACCTAGATAAAGCAATCCAGTTTGTTCCTGATAAATACAAGAAGTTAGCAAAAACTGACCCAGACTTTAGCAAAGTGCGTAGCGCAAAGCAATTTCAGGAATTACTGCAATAGAATTCTGGAACCAGCAGTCAGTATAACAGTATAAAATGTAAGCTTACTGTAGCAATAAAGGTTTCTCTTGAGCGGTTTACAATTAGACATGAAAAAATTGTTAATTACCGGGGCAAGTGGTTTTTTAGGATGGCATATTTGCCAGCTTGCAAAACAAGAATGGGAGATTTATGGCACTTATTTTTCCCATTCTCTAGAGATTCCTGGCATCAAAATGCTAAAAGTGAACTTAACAGAATTTAAGGAATTGCAGCGTATATTTAGTGATATAAAACCAACAGCAGTGATTCATACTGCCGCACAATCACAACCAAATTTTTGTCAAACCCACCCTGAAGAATCGCACGCAATTAATGTTATAGCATCATGCAATATTGCCGGAATTTGCGCGGATAATTCTATTCCTTGTGCTTTTACCTCAACCGATTTGGTTTTTGATGGTTTAAATGCTCCCTATCGAGAAACAGATTCCGTGTGTCCTGTCAATCTTTACGGTGAGCAAAAAGTCATGGCGGAAGCAGGTATGCTAGAAAGATATCCCATGACAGCAGTATGTCGGATGCCGTTAATGTTTGGTGCAGAAACACCCACAGCTAAAAGTTTTATTCAGCCATTTATTCAAACTTTACAAGCAGAAAAAGAACTAAATTTATTTATTGATGAATTTCGCACCCCAGTAAGTGGAACAACTGCCGCCAAAGGACTTTTATTAGCATTAGAAAAAGTTAACGGCATCATTCACTTAGGTGGAAAAGATCGGATTTCGCGTTATGATTTTGGGCAGCTATTAGTTGAGGTATTTAAACTTCCCGCCACCAAGCTCAAATCCTGCCGTCAACAAGATATGAAAATGGCAGCGCCTAGACCAGCAGATGTTTCTTTGGATAGTTCCAAAGCTTTTGCATTGGGGTATCAGCCTTTATCTGTAAAGGAAGAATTGCAGGAATTAATTATTTAATAGCCGTGAAGACAAATTTACGACCGACAAAATTATGGCTTTTGGCTTGAATGATTTGCTCAAAATCTGTGGGATGTCCTCTGGAATTGATTTTACTGGGTGGTTTAGGTGGTGAGTTCATAATTTTGGACAATAATTAAAAGATAAGGCAACAGTGGAGGTGATCATGACTGTACAATTGCTAAGACGGAAATTCACAGTTGAGCAATATCATAAGATGGTTGAGTCGGGGATTCTCACAGAGGATGACCGGGTGGAATTGATTGGGGGAGAGATTATTGATATGTCGCCTATTGGGACAAAACACGCTGCTTGTGTGAAACGGTTAAACAAACTCTTGTCTCAGAAGTTACGGGATAGAGTTCTCATCGCTATTCAAGACCCTGTGGAACTGAACAATAACTCAGAACCTCAGCCAGATGTCGCATTACTTAAACCCCGTGATGATTTCTACGCCACTGCACATCCCCAACCCCAGGATATTTTTTTATTAATTGAAGTATCTGATTCCACTGTGATGTATGACCGGGAAGAGAAAATTCCTTTATATGCAGAAGCAAACATAATTGAAGTTTGGTTAGTAGATATTAACGAGCAAATTGTCGAAGTCTATCAACAACCAACAGCCGCAGGATATCAGTTTATGCAAAAGTTCGCTAGCAGTCAAAGTTTATCAATTAAAGCTTTCCCTAATGTAAACATTACCGTCAATGAAATCTTTGGCAGATAAAATGACTTCTCCCTTCATTCCTCTCTCATCCCTTGAAGACGCAAAAATTTTTACTCCCCAACGCTAGTAGGAAAGGGGCTGGGGGTTAGGTCTGTATTCCACTCAACCGAAAAGTGGTATATAAATATTTTTATCTCAAGCAGAAGCGCCCAGACGCAAAAAGAGAGTTTATGCTAAAAAAATCCCCCCAACTTTCTGGAAACGACAGTTGGGGGGAGCAAGCTTTAACTAAACTGTATGGTTTTATGAGGAATAAGCATCCATTGGCAGACAAGAACAAACAAAATTCCTGTCGCCAAAGGCTGCATCAATGCGACCAACAGCAGGCCAGAATTTATACTCACGAGTCCAAGGCGCAGGATAAGCAGCTTGTTCACGAGAATAGGGATGATGCCATTCTCCAGTGATGAGACTTTCGGCAGTGTGGGGTGCGTTCTTCAAAACATTATCTTGAGCATCCACCTTACCTGATTCTATTTCGGCGATTTCTTGGCGAATAGAAATCAACGCATCACAGAAACGATCTAACTCTTGTTTAGATTCACTTTCTGTAGGTTCCACCATGATTGTACCCCCTACAGGCCAGGAGACAGTCGGCGCATGGAAACCGTAGTCCATGAGACGCTTGGCGACATCATCAATTTCGATCGCAGCTGATTTTTTGAGCGATCGCAAATCTAAAATACATTCATGGGCAACTAGACCATTTTTCCCCTGATACAAAACCGGATAGTACGATTCCAGTCTCTTAGCGATGTAGTTAGCATTGAGAATCGCCACCTTAGTTGCTTCGGTTAAACCATCTGCACCCATCATGGCGATGTACATCCAAGAAATCACCAAGATACTAGCACTACCCCAAGGCGCAGCCGCCACCGCACCAATATGCTGGGTACTGGGGATTAGGGATTGGGAATTGGAAGTTTCTTCTTTCCTAGTCCCCAGTCCCCAGTCCCCAGTTCCTACCACAGGATGTCCGGGAAGAAAAGGCACGAGATGAGAGGCTACGCCAATGGGCCCCATACCAGGGCCACCGCCACCATGAGGAATACAGAAGGTTTTATGCAAGTTTAAATGACAGACATCCGCGCCAATATCTCCAGGACGGCAAATCCCCACTTGGGCGTTCATATTTGCCCCATCCATGTAAACTTGTCCACCGTGACTATGGACAACAGCGCAGATTTCCTGAATTGGTTCCTCAAAAACACCATGAGTTGAGGGATATGTCACCATTAAAGCAGCTAGTTCATTGCTGTATTTTTCTGCCTTACTCTTCAAATCATCAACGTCAATATTACCTTGTGAGTCACAGGCAACAGCCACCACCTTCATCCCGCACATCACGGCGCTTGCTGGGTTTGTTCCATGTGCCGAAGTGGGAATCAAACAAACATTACGGTGTGCTTCACCCCGGCTTTCGTGATATTGACGAATTACTAAAAGTCCGGCGTATTCACCCTGAGAACCAGCATTTGGTTGTAGAGAAATACCAGCAAACCCGGTAATTTCAGCTAACCATGCCTCAAGTTGCTCAAACAAGATTTGATAACCCTGAGTTTGCGACGCAGGTGCAAACGGGTGAATCTTGCCAAATTCCTCCCAACTTACCGGAATCATCTCAGCAGTAGCATTCAACTTCATTGTGCAAGAACCCAAAGGAATCATCGATGTCGTTAGCGATAAATCCTTGCTTTCAAGCTTGTGCAGATAGCGCAACAACTCAGTTTCTGAGTGATAGCGGTTAAATACAGGATGGGTGAGATAAGTGCTTTGACGGCTAAATGGTTCACCGCTTAAACCTGATTGCTGAGTTATCCATTCCATCTCTTGGATATTCAAAGCAAACCGTAACTCATCTGTCCCTGCAAAAATCCGGCATATATCTCGCACATCATCCAATGTGGTAGTCTCGTCCAACGAGATACCAACAGTAGATGTATCAAAAATACGCAGATTAATTTGACGGGCTTCAGCAGCTTGTAAAATTTCTTGCAGAGGTTTAGTTCCTAACTCCACCTGTAGCGTATCAAAGAAAGGTTTAGAACTAATGCTGTAACCTAGTCTCTGCAACCACTCTGCCAAAATCAAAGTCCGGGAATGTATCTTCTGAGCTATTGTCTTAAGTCCATCTGGCCCATGATAGACGGCGTACATACTCGCCATTACCGCCAGTAGCACCTGTGCAGTACAAATATTACTAGTAGCTTTTTCGCGGCGGATGTGCTGTTCGCGGGTTTGCAAGGCAAGACGTAATGCAGGCTTACCTTGAGCATCTTTTGATACTCCCACAATTCGCCCTGGAACCAGCCGTTTATACTCTTCCTTCGTAGCAAAGTATGCCGCGTGAGGCCCCCCAAACCCCAACGGAATACCAAAGCGTTGGGTGCTACCCACAGCAATATCAGCGCCAAATTCCCCAGGAGGGGTAAGCAAGGTTAAACTTAGAGGATCTGCTGCTACCGTCACCAATGCACCCTTAGCATGGGCTTTCTCTATAAAAGCGCGGTAGTCGTAAATAGTCCCATCACTAGCGGGGTATTGTAGAACAGCTCCAAAAATTGGTTGATCAAAATCAAATGTTTGATGATCGCCAACAATAACCTTAATCCCTAATGGTCTAGCGCGTGTTTGCAACACGTCGATAGTTTGGGGATGACAATCATCAGAGACGAAATAGGCATTTGCCTGATTTTTACAAACACCATAGCTTAGGCTCATCGCTTCAGCTGCGGCTGTGGCTTCATCAAGTAAGGAAGCATTGGCGATTTCCAAACCTGTTAAGTCGATAATCAGGGTTTGGAAATTTAGCAGTGCTTCTAGTCGTCCTTGGGCAATTTCTGGCTGATAAGGAGTGTAGGCAGTATACCAACCAGGGTTTTCTAGGATATTACGCCCAATCACAGGTGGGGTAATAGTGTCGTAATATCCCATACCGATGTATGAACGGAAAACCTGATTTTTGGCAGCAACTTTTTTTAATGATGTCAGTGCTGCATACTCACTTTCGGCTTCTGGTAACTTTAACGGTTGCTTCAGCCGAATTGCCTGCGGGACTGTTTGGTTGATTAGGGCATCCAGACTGGGAAACCCCAAAACCTTAAGCATTTGCTGGATATCGTCGGAGTTAGGGCCAATATGTCTTGGCACAAAACTACTTAACTTTTGACTTTTTTGACTTTTTTCGTCCAGCACTTGCTGCTCATTAGACTTGAGAATAGGGGCGTTTATTACCACAAATTACTCTCCAGATGGTACTATTTCATATTTTGCAATAAATACTCATGAGAAGTGAGTGTAACTTTTTAGTTCATCTAAATTTCATGAATTATCTTCGGGTGGAGTAGGAGATTGGAGATATGGGAAAGACAAGGGAGAAAATTTTACCTTATCCTCCTTGTCCCCTTTATCCCCCATTCCCTACTCCCTACTCCCTACTCCCCTTCTACTTGTGCGCGATACTCATCTGCTGTCAAGGCATCCTCAACTTCATCAGGGTCATTGACACGCACTTTCAAAAACCACCCTTCCCCGTAAGGGTCTTCTGATACGTCTTCAGGAGAATTAATTAAAGCTTCATTGCGTTCTATAACTGTTCCTGTCACTGGTGAATTCAGTTCTTCAACGGCTTTCACTGATTCAATTGTGCCAAAGTTTTCTCCCCTAGTAAGAGCGTCACCAATTTCTGGCAGTTCTAAAAAGACGATATCGCCCAATTCATGTACAGCAAATTCAGTAATACCAATGGTGGCAATTTCACCATCTATTCGCACGTATTCATGAGAATCCAGGTATCTGAAATCTTGAGGATATTCAAAAGACATATCACTTCCTCTCCCTTATCAAAAAAATTATTGCCTTAACAGTCATCAAAGCCATATTTAGTAATGAACCTTACTGTATGTACATTGACTAACTCACAACACATTATTCCTCAAAAACCTCGACGCTTATCAGTTGGCGACACGATTTTTTGACCGATAAAAGGGACGTTTAACTACAACTCCTGGGTAAGCTTTGCCGCGAATTTCGACTTCTAGCTGTTGACCGATGGTTGCTAATTGAGTAGGAACGTAAGCTAAGGCAATGGGATAACCCAGTGTAGGCGACAGAGTGCCACTGGAAATTTCTCCCACAACTTTACCTGCTGATAACACTTGATAGCCGTGACGGGCAATGTTGCGTCCTTGGGTTTGCAAACCCACCAATCGGCGCTGCACTCCAGTAGCTTTTTGCTGTGCTAAAATTTCCCGACCAATAAATTCGCCTTTGGTATCTAAGTGAACTAGCCACCCTAAACCTGCTTCTAAAGGTGTGGTGGTGTCATCGATATCTTGTCCGTAAAGTGCCATCGCTGCTTCTAGCCGCAGAGTGTCTCTCGCACCGAGTCCACAGGGAATAACACCAGCATTATAAAGACTTAACCACAATTCTACGCCCACATCTGGGTCTACCATCACCTCAAAGCCATCTTCTCCGGTGTAACCTGTGCGAGCCAGGAAAGCAGGTTTCCCTAGTAGGGTTGCTTCTAGATGTCCGAAGGCTTTGATTGGTTGTAAGTCTTCTTGCACTAAAGGTTGGAGGTATTTAATCGCTTTTGGCCCTTGCACGGCAATTAAGGCTTTATCTGGTGAAAGGTCTTGGAATTGCACTTTATCTAAGTCAAGGTGTTGCAATAGCCATGCTTTATCTTTAGCAGAGGTTGCCGCATTGACGATGATGAATGCCTTCTGTATACCAATGGTGTCTTCACCTTGGTAATAAACAATGATATCGTCAATAATTCCGGCTTGGGGATTTAACAATACGGTGTATTGTGCTTGACCGGGTTGCAAACGACTCAAGTCTGAAGGCACTAGAGGCTGGAGTTGGGAAATGAGGTTTTTACCTTGGAGGGTAAATTTGCCCATGTGAGAAATATCGAACATTCCGGCTGTATTTCTTACAGCTTCGTGTTCGCGGCTAATGCCACTGAATTGCACAGGCATTTCCCAACCGCCAAAGCTGGTAAAGCGTGCTTTAAGTTCTACACCCAGTTGATATAAAGGGGTTCGCGCCAGAGATTGGGCGTTGTCTTCTTGATTAGCCACAGGTAATTTTGCGTAGATGCGGAGCAACTTGCCATTAGGCATCGCACCTCAACATCTATAATCCTACGAGATGCTTTCTGGTTTTACAGTCTTATGTATTGAATTTGGGCATTGGGCATTGGGCATGGGAAAGAGGACTTGGGGACAAGGAGAATTGGAAACAAGGGGAAAGACTTGTTGGAAGTTCTAAACTTTTGTCACCTTGTCCCCAAGTCCCCTCTGCTCCTCCATCTCCCTCACTCCCCACTCCCTTATCCCCTTCCATAAGCTTTAATAGTTAATGGTGCAAGTGTTGAGATTTATTAAGAAGACATTATGAAATATTGGCGACTGTTAGCTAGCTTTGTCTTAGCGATGGTTCTTTTTTGGTTTCCCCTATCGGCGCAAGCTGCAAGTTCTTCTAGTATTACCCGTTCTGTGGGTAATGATGAACTCAAGGGCAAGGATTACTCTGGTCAAAGTTTAGTTGGTACTGAGTTTACCAATCTCAAATTAGAGAATGCTAATTTTAGCAATGCTGACTTACGTGGTGTCGTGTTTAACGGTACTCTGCTGGAGGGAGTAAATCTGCATGGTGCTGATTTTAGTGAAGGCATAGCCTATCTAACACAGTTTAAGGATGCTGATTTAAGTGATGCTGTATTGACTGATGCAATGATGCTGCGTTCTATTTTTGATGATGTAAATGTCAAAGATGCTGATTTTACGAATGCAATTTTAGATGGGACGCAAGTGAAAAAACTTTGTGTTAAGGCAAGTGGTGTTAATTCTAAAACTGGTGTAGATACTCGCCAGTCTTTAGGATGTAAGTAGAATTTATCCCCTTCTTCGCTGGAGGAGAGGGGGATATTTTTTTTATGAATTATGAATTAGGCGCAGCGATGTCTAACGACAAGCCGCTGACGCTCCAACTCTTGGAGATGCTACGCGAACGTCGCTACCGCTTCTCTACGAGAGGCTTGTCTGCGACACGCTCCGCGAACGCCAACGCTAATGCGTCTACGCTAGTGATATGCTTCTCTTAAAAAGCTGGCATAATTTGCCCGAATCGTCATAGTAGTAGGATGACTTACACCTAAAGTTTGTTCACAAATTTTCAAAGCTTGCTCAAATAAGGGTTTGGCTTTCCTGTAGCGTCTTGTATTACGGTAGAGTGCTGCGAGATTGTTTAGACTAATGGCGACATCAGGATGATTATCTCCCAGCAAGCGTTTACTCACTTCTAAAGCTTCTTGATACAAGGGTTCGGCTTTGCTGTAGCGTTGTGTAGATTCGTAGAGTTGTGCTAAATTATTCAGGCTAGTAGCGACATCAAGATGGTTCTCTCCCAGCAAGCGTTTTCTCATTTCTAAAGCTTTTTTAAGCAAGGGTTCAGCTTTGCTATAGCGTCCTGTGTAACAGTACAATGCTGCTAAATTGTTCAAGGTAGTAGCGACATGGGGATGTTCTTCTCCCACTAAGCGTTTCCACAGTTTCAAAGCTTGCTGATACAAAGGTTCGGCTTGGTTATAGCGTCCTATCGATTCATAGAGTAATGCTAAATAGCTTAGGGTAGTGGCGACATCAGTGTGTTCTTCTCCCAGCAGGCGTTTTCTTAGTTTTAAAGCTTGGTGATACAGAGGTTCGGCTTCGCTGTAACGTCCTGTAGAATCGTAAAGTTGTGCTAAATTATTTAGGCTAGTAGCGACATCAAGATGGTTGTCTCCCAGCAGGCGTTTGCTCAGTTCTAAAGCTTGCTGATACAAAGTTTCAGCTTCGCTGTAGCGTCCTGTAGATTTGTAAAATCCTGCTAAATTGTTCAAACTAGCAGCGACATTGGTATGTTCTAAACTAAGACGATTTTGAGTTAGTTCTACACACTGTTGCAACCAATATTCTGCTTGCTGATAAAGTCCTTGACCTTGATAAAACCAGGACAATTTGGTAAACAGAGTAATTAGATTTTCATCACCTACATACTGGGATAGGTGGGTTGCAACTTCTATAATGTGCGGGATATGTGGAGTGAGGTTGAGAATATCTTCAGGGTTAGGCTGTTGCGGAATTAGCTTTGCTACCTCTAACATCATCGCTGCAAAGTTACTTTTTGCTTCATCCCCCTCATTTGACTTATCCAACTTCATTTTAAAAAGTTGTCGAATGAGGGGATTTAGACAATAAATTCCTTTACTTTTCTGTTGTAGCAAGTGTAATTCTAGTAAATCGGCTATGGCTTTCTGCCAAAGTTCTTGTTTATTGTTATCTTTTCTCGTCTCAAGAGATAAGGGAATGTCAGCTAAAGCACACAAACTTAGCAAACAGCCAAAGCTTTGTGCATTTTCATCCAACTGTTCCCAACTTAATTCAAAAGCTTCAGCGACACCGTATTCATAAGACATCAATGAGTTAGTATTGAGTACTGATTCATGTTCCACTCGTTTTTTCTCTAGCCGCTTCAGCAGTGTTTCCAGAGACAAATCTGGCATTTTATCCAGATATCGCCCTACTAACTCTAGCGCTAAAGGCAAATATTCTAAAAATTTACAAATTCTTCTCGCAACCCAAGGTTCTTGTTGCAGTCGTTCCCGAACCACCAGCGCTTTTAATAATTTAATCGCCGCCGATGGTTTGAGGACATCCAATTCGCTATTATATTTCGCCCTCAGGTAAGCTTGTAACGTTTCTAGTTTGTCCCGATTGTTAGAAATAGCTAACTCAGGATAACTCTGAGCGAATTTTTCATATATCTCACTCATCCGCTTTCTGAAAGCAGCAACATCAACGTTTAATTCGCTGAGAAGTTTAGCTTCACTTTTACCTAAATTCTCATTATTATAATACTTTAAAAAAGCTGCTGTTTGCTCTAGAGATAAGCTATGATCAGCAGCTTCTTCGGCTAGAAAATTAGCCCATTGCATAAACAGCTTATGATATTTATTTTTAATTCTACTTTGTCTTCATTTAGAAATCCCCTCTATTTTGGGTAAAAATACCATTTGTATAGAAACCTTTAAAAGCAATGGCTTTCCGTTAGGGATTGCCATTTGAGCTTGTGAACCTCAAGTTTGAGAATCGAACCGCGTTCGCGCAGCGTCTCGCAGAGAAGGGCGCAAAGGGCGCGTTCAGCGTCTCGTAGAGAAGAAATAAGTAAGAGAGAGCGATCGCCATTTTAAGTTAGAATTGATGGGCGATCGCTGCTAAAATTTGAACTAAAACTGTTGTGTGGCATCCATTTGATGTGATTTTTTGAAAGGGTGCGATCGTTAGCGATAAGGTTTTCTTAAAAAGATTGCATAATTTCTCCGAACTCTTATCGTATCGGGATGACCTACACCCAAAGTCTGCTCACAAATTGCCAAAGCTTGCTGATACAGGGGTTCGGCTTCGCTGTAGCGTTTTGTAGAAGCATGGATACAGCCCTACTGAAATTATTCTGGCGGCGGCAATTTTAACTTCATTGTCGATTGGGGGAATTGCCTCTGTGATTGTGGCGATTACGGGTTTAGTTAAACCTGAACGT
The DNA here is from genome assembly GCF_003113895.1 of Nostoc commune NIES-4072. NCBI lineage: Bacteria > Bacillati > Cyanobacteriota > Cyanophyceae > Nostocales > Nostocaceae > Nostoc > Nostoc commune. Next base: position 247,759 of record NZ_BDUD01000001.1, read on the forward strand.
TGAGCCTCTGAACCTGAACGTCGAGCCTTTTTACCCGAACGTCGAGCCTTTTTACTCGGACGTTGCACCTTTTTACTCGGACGTTGCACCTTTTTGCTCGGACGTTGCACCTTTTTGCTCGGACGTTGCACCTTTTTGCTCGGACGTTGCACCTTTTTACTCGGACGTTGCACCTTTTTGCTCGGACGTTGCACCTTTTTGCTCGAACGTTGCACCTTTTTGCTCGAACGTTGCACCTTTTTGCTCGAACGTTGAGCCTTTGAACCTCAAATTTGGGATTTGGTACTCAAAACAGTCAGGTAAATATTGTATTTATTATGCCTTCTGCTTTCTTAAACTAAGGTGACTGATTCAACACCCACTTCAACCACTGCCTAAAAGAACTTATAGTATTCAAACGATGGACTCCAGGCGCACGGGTGGCGGCGAGTCCATCAACGGCGACTAATGCGGCGTATTGCAAGCCCAAAAAACTATCAACTGCTGCATAAGGCCCACCTAAAGTAATAGCCCCAGCAGCATACATTTGACCTCTATCACTACGCATTTCTACTAATTCAAAATTGTTCGTTACAGTCAGTCGCCCCAAGTGATTTACTGGGAGGTTGTAATGTTTTACCAAATCTGCTATGAGGGGATTAGAATCTACCTTGGCATCCAGTCCAGTAGCATCAATAATAAAGTCAGCTAGCAATTTCATTTCCCCAAAGCTTTGTTCTCGAATACGGGTAATAGTCCGGTTTTGGGCATCTCGTTCTACATCCAAAACTTCACCGAAGGTAATTTGATACCAGCCTTCGCTTAACCCTTGGGCAGTAATTTGCTGCCAGTCTTGGCGGTCGGCGGTGGTAGTTCCACCCCAGTCTGCTAGTAAGCGTTTGCGTTCATCGGGGGTGGCTTTTTCTAACATTGCTCGGAGTTCGCCGCCCCAACAGGCTTTCGGCCAGTTAAAGGGTTGAAATTCGTAATGATTTTTGACTAGGCGCTGGGTATTTTGAAATTTGTTGCCTTGAGGTTTTGGCGATCGCATTAAATGCAAAACTGCAATATTCCGATTTCTTTTTCTAGCTTCATAAATGCGCTGTACAATCCGCGAAGCCACAATTCCCCGCCCCCGAATCAATACCGTACCACCTTGTTGCTCTAGTTGCTCATAAACATGATCGTGTGCTTCATAAGCATTGACGACAGATTTAAAGTCTTGATATTTTTCCCTATAAGCTTGCAAATCTGGGAGAAACTGAATTGCTGGATACCCAGTAGCTAAATGTAAATAACGACTAACTAAAAAAGCATAATTTCCTGGGGCGCGAGAATAGGCTATACAATATCTGCCATCATCAGTTTTGCGAATTCCCCTAACTCGTCCATAGCGATAAATTTGATTCCAGCCAATGCGCTTCGCCTCCCTATCTATGGAATCAAAGACATTACCCGCACGAGGAGTATAAGTTTCTGCAAATGTAGGTTCAGCAAACACTTGCCACAAATAACCCAAGTTGCTGGTTATCGACTGATATGCACTTGTTATCACTCAATTCATGCGATCGCGTACAACAAAGTTGGTGCCTAGCGCCAACGTGCCGATGCCATTGTTGCCAGCATTCAGCTACTTAAATGCCTATTAGTTGTATAAATTACTTATTCAATAAAAGCTTGTTGAAGAGTAAAAGAAAAAATGAATGCTTGTAGCTTAAGTAAAAACCCTTGATAAGTGACTGCATGTATTGATTTTGGAAAAACACAAGTGATACTACTAAACACAGTTTCGATATAATGCCGAGTATGTTGTTTAATATATTGATTCCAAGGCTGGTCTTGACGCTTGGAGTTCTTTTTCCTCATGACTTTTAAAGAAATGTGACTTGTTTGTTCCAAGTCATCCTCAATCGTGTAGTCGGTGTAAGCTGAATCACCATAAATTTCACTACCAGGTGGTAGATTCAAGGGTAAGGCATTTAAAGCACGTACATCGTTGGCACTACCAGGCATAAACACAAATTCGACAGGAATACCATTTTTGGTTGTTAATAACTGAACTCGAACCCCGTAAAAATATCGTTTTTTCGATGCGATGTAACCTCTATACTGCGCCGACTGTATTATTTTTACATTAAAGATACGGATGTTATCGCAGATGGGCACTGGGAACGAGTCTAAAAGATATTCAGTGGAATCACTAATTTCCTTCAGTGCCATTCCCACTTGATGAAACAAGTCGTTGATTAACATTGAGACACTGTGTAATCTCCGGTTAAATCGTGACTTTTCTAACATATTAGATATCAACTTATGTTCTTTCATATAGGTACAAGCCTTACTATGATTACCATTAAAGAACATCGCCGATGTTATTGCCGTTGTAATAATTTCTGCGTCATTCATCTCTCGACGACAATCTTCATTATGCCCAATCGCCTTTAACAGGTCGTCTATGATAGCATATATGGAAATTATTTCGTTTAGCATTTAGCCCTCCTAATTTTCTCTTCTTGGAGGGCATTTTATTGCTTTACTGTCCCAAAGCGATCGCCCATAAGAGTAACTAGCAACTTGGGTTATTAGTCAAATCTTCAAAAGCCAAAGCAGAGTTACTTTGTTTGGCATCCCGAACCAACTGTTTCGAGATATTGTGATTCAACCACTTTTGGAACCTTTGTTCTCTGCCGGAGAGCCTTCGCAACAGTTTTCTGGAACTGCGCGTGCGTTTGCTTTGAACATTGGATCTGACCTTACTATATCGGTCACGAGTGTTTTGAATCTGTTTACCACTCCAGGAATCACCATTGGAAGTGGTCGCTATGTCGCGCCTACCGAGATCGACCCCAATTACTTTTGGTGTTCTACCTGTGGGGTTGGTGGGCAGGTCAACACAGATATTGATGTAGTAATCCCCGTGTTTTGTTTTCTTGAGAGTAGCAGCCGTTGGAAACTGCCCTTTAAGCAATGCCAACTGGTAATTACCAATACTCAACTTGAACTTTTTGCGGCCACACATCAAAGTAACGCCCACAGTTTGCAGTTCTTCCAAGTACTGAAAAGTCCGAGCATCCAAATTAATAGATGTTGGTCTAAACTTGTGAACTTGTTTAACTGCCTTGGCGTTACCAATCACACGGCGAATCGCTTGACAGACATGGTTTGCCTTAATGCCTGTAGATGCGCGTACTGGCTTATAAACCAAGTGGTGAAGCTTGGTAGTATTCCAGCATTTTTCACGCTTTGCAACCTCCAATATCTGATTGCAAGCATCAGCAAATCCCTGCAAAGTGCGATCTATTTCAGAACGCAACTCTACAGGGACTTGAATCTTGCATTTTACCGATATTGTTTGCATTGCATCCACACTAGAATTCATCCAATTATATCAGAGAACACAATGTACGAACTAGTGGTTAGCAAAGTATTTGCTAATTGCTCAACTGTCCCCCTCATTGTTTGTGCTGACGCACAAATTTACTCAGGGGACGTTTTGCAATTAGCCCTCCATTCCTCTCACCGCCAAACTGAGTACAGTTTTGGCGGGAGTCTCCTGGAGGCTTGAGATGAAGTGCTTGCACAGCCACATTTTGTGCCTGAAACGCTAGCGGCGGGAAATTACTCGTCAACGGCGTTAGCGGCTGGGCTATAGGCAAGGTGGGGTCTGGAAGATTGGTATTTGCGTTGAAATGAATCGTTGATGGAGGGCTAGTATCTGGTGCGGGTACGTTAGCAGCAAATGTCACTGTTATTAAATAGGGGCCAATTTGCAACGTATCCCCATTAGCTAGAACACTGCGCGTTTGTGGTTGACCGTTGACATACACACCGTTAACGCTGCCTTGGTCAATCACTACTAAATGGTCTTGTTCCCAGTCAATTAGGGCATGGTAACGAGAAACTTCGTTACTGTTAAGCAGCATCCGAGAAACCCGTACTCCCCTGAGTTCAGCAGGTAAACGAGCGAATTCTCGACCAAAAGCGATCGGCATACTCAACCTTGGTTGTCGCCGTTCACCCGTCGCTAAATCGTCCCAACTCAATTGGATTTGTTCATTAGTCATTAGTCATTTGTCATTTGTCATTTGTAATTGGGCATGGGGCATTGGGCATTGGGCATGGGAAAAAACTCTTGTACAGACGCGATTAATCGCATCTCTTCTAATTCCCTGCTACTAACACACTCACGGCCGCAGCCAAAGATGTCCCACACCAATGACAGCCAATTTGTAGATTTTCTCCTGGGGAAACTTTATGACATTTGGGGCATTCTAAGCCATAAACTCCTGGTGTTGGTGAATACTGATGATGTCCAATATGTACTGGTGGATGGGGTGGCAGCAAAATTGTTGCTGGAATGCTAGCCGTGGAAACGTTAGTAACGTTGAGTTTTATTTGTCCCAAAGAGATACTAGTGCCTTGAGTTAAAGGCATTTCACCTTGGACTAATTGTCGTCCATCGATAAGGGGGGGATTTTGCGATCGCAAATTCCTAATATAAAAGCGTTGTTGCTGGTGATGAAAAAATATTTCAACGTGTAAACCAGAGACAGTAAGGTGACTCAGAACAATATCGCACCGCAGTGGATCACGACCGATGCGGACAGTGCCAAGATTTTTACTTGGCTGTTGTTCGTAAATGTTCTGAGTTTTATCTTGGCCTGCATCGTGCCACTGTAAAGTTAGTGCGTTCATTGTTCTAACTTCGTAAATCTTATTTAGCTACTTCAACTTCTTTCTGTGCGATTCCTAACACGATTGAGTTGGTGCAAGCAAGTATTTAGAAAAAACTTCAACAAGATTTATTTAGCCGATGCTAATTTATCAGCGATGCGCGTAGTTTCTGGCAGCCGATATTTGGGCGTACAGCGTAATACATAGTCAATCGCTGTCGGTAAACTAACTCTATGGCCACTGGAGATGTAGAGAGGTTTTACTCCTGTGCGTGTGCGTAGAACTGCCCCAACTGTTTCCCCTTTATATATAAGTGGTTGCTTGCTGCCTTTTGTTTCTGGCAATTCCTCATACTTGCCTACCAACCTGGACTTGGCTACACCAATTGTCGGCATATCTATGAGTAATCCTAAATGGCTAGCTATACCTAATCCACGGGGATGGGCAATTCCTTGACCATCACACAAGATAATATCTGGTGTTGTTTTAATCTTCTCCAAAGCATCGAGAACAGCTGGAATTTCCCGAAATGAGAGGAACCCAGGAACATAAGGAAAGGTCGTAGGACGGTGTGCTAGGCTTGTTTCGATTACTTGCAAATCAGGAAAACTCAGTACTGCCACAGCTGCACGGCTAATGGTTCCATCAGCTTCAAAACCCATATCCACTCCAGCAACGTACTGAATAGGTTCTTGCAGTTGATCCTCAGTAATTACTTGATCGCGCAGCTTTTCTTGGATAGCTATGGCTTCTTCTAGCGTCGAGGGCCAAGCATGATCTCGATAAAACTTCATATTGATTGAAAACTTAAATTAAGAATTAAACTGATTAATATTAATCCTGTTATGACAAGCACAAAAATAAGAGTTTTTGATGTTGATACAGGGAAAATCTATTTTTTGCAAAAGTCTGTGAATGACTATCTTTATCCTAGACATATTAGCCAAGGTTAGCTGATATCTTGCATCATAATGTTACTTAAGGCTGTCAAGAGGGAATCCTGAGAATATAAGTTTATTTTTTTAGATTTTCTCTTTTACTGGTTATGACACAGCCAAATATTCTGGAACTTGCAAAACAGGGAGATGTACAGGCGATCGCATCTCTGATGAACCGCCACCTACACCCCAAAGGGATCACTGCACAGGTTGCCTTCCAAGATAGTTGCTTGGAGGTAATACTAGAATCTCCCCAAGTACTAAATCATGAAATTTTAGTTCCATTTATCCGCAAAGGGTTAACCGCTTTAGGGGCTGCATCTATTGAAATAGTGAAAGTTTACGGGCAACAAACGGGTCAAGAGTTTCCAGCTTGGAGTAAAGAGTTTAATTTAGGCATAGCAGAAGCTGAACTAGAATTAGTAGATGATGAACACTCTTCCAGTAATCCTCAACCCCTAACTATTTGTATTAACTTAAGCGGCGATACTGCACTGGGATTAACAAACCAAGATTTTGAATTTATTGCTAATCAAATTAGTAATGATATTTTATCATCTTGTTCTGAAGTTTTTATTCAAAAAGTAAGTATTAGTAATGGTAGTTCTGTAATTACAAAGGAACGTTAGGATTTAATTTGCTCACGCAGAGTCGCAAAAAAATTCTAAAATTGTCTTTTTTGCAAGAAGTATAATAAATTCAAGTAGGTTTTCACTATAGCACTTAAAAACTTAAAAACTTTTGAAAATGTTGTTTTTACTTGAAAATAGGGAACCCTGAGATAGAAGATATTATCTCAGTTTTTCGGATTTATTGGTTATGACACAGCCAAGTCTTTTAGAACTTGCTAAACAAGGAGATGCTTAAAGTACAAGCTAGATGCGATTAATGCATCTACCGAGTGGCTATCAAGTGGTCGAGAGAAAATATATCCTTGTGCGTGCTTGCATTTTTTAATTTGAAGCTGTGTTAATTGCTCTCTTGTTTCTATACCCTCGGCTATTACATCTATGTTAAGACTTTGTGCTAGGGAAATAATCGCCTGAACAATTTCCAAGTTTTCTCCATTAGCACCAATGTTGATCACAAATGAACGATCAATCTTTAATGCACTAAAGGGAAAATGGTGTAGGTAACTCAAGGATGAATAACCTGTACCAAAATCATCTAGATGTAACTGAATGTCCATCTGTTGTAATTCCAAAAGCATAGTAGTAGCTGAATCAGAGTTTTCCATCAGTACGGTTTCAGTAATCTCCAACTTTAAACTGCTGCCTTGTAGACCAGAATCTAGCAGAATTTGGCGAATTTCCTCAATCAAATTGGGGTGGCAAAACTGTTTACTAGAAATATTTACACTGATGGTTAAGGGTGGGTTAGTAGGAAATTTCAATTGCCAAGTCCGCATCTGACGACAAGCTTCGCGTAACACCCAATAACCAATCGGCACAATCAGCCCAGTTTCTTCTGCTAAAGGAATAAACCTTTCTGGAGAAACAAATCCATCTTCAGGATGTTGCCAGCGCACAAGAGCCTCAAAGCCAATAATCTGATAAGTTTCTAACGAGACAATTGGCTGATAGTAAACCTGAAATTCTTGGCGTTCAATTGCCCGTCGTAGATCCATTTCTAACTGTAATAACTGGGCAGCTTGAGTGTACATACTAAAATCAAATATTTCATAGCGTGCTTTTCCTAATGCTTTAGCACGGTACATTGCAATGTCAGCGTCACGGATGAGTTCTTCTGACAGATTATAAGTGCTTGTGCCTAAAGCGATACCAATACTTACAGTAGTAATTACTTCATTTCCACCAAGATTAAAAGCTCCTGTCAAAGCTACATTTATTCTATTGGCTACATTTTTTACATCATTTAAATCTTTGATATCATCTAATAGGATTGTGAACTCATCTCCACCTAAACGGGCAACTGTATCTCCTACACGGAGACACCTTTCTAATCTGCGTGCCAGGCCCATTAGCAATTGATCCCCAATTATATGACCAAGGCTATCGTTGATAACTTTAAAGCGATCCACATCTAGGAACAGGACAGCGAATCTGTAGTCTGAATGACGTTTTGTTAGCGCCAGCGCCTGTTCCAACCTTTCGACAAATAAAGCACGGTTTGGCAGTCCAGTTAGTGAATCGTGAAAAACATCATGAATTAATTGCGCTTCGGTTTGTTTTTGCTCCGTAATATTCAACACCGTACCAATGAAGCGGATCGGTTTTCTGTTTGTCTCAAAGTAGGCTTGCCCTTTCGCTCTCAGCCAGCGTTCAACTTTATCCTGAATGCCGATTGTTCGATACTCAGTGTCATAAAAGCCACCCGACGCTGGGTTAAGCGCCTCTTGAATAATTTCCTGAAGACGATCGCGGTCATCGGGATGTAAGCCCTCAAAAAACGTCTCTATACTACTCTCGGCATCGGGCGGTAGCCCAAACATGGCTTTGCAGCCAGTATCCCATTTCAATTCTCCTGTAAGTAGATTCCAATCCCAAGTTCCCAATTGAGCAGAGGCGATCGCCATCCGCAAGCGGTCTTCATTCTCCCGCAGGGCTATCTCAGACTGTTTGCGTAAGCGAAGCTCGTCGTAGACATCGCTAATATCTTTGAACAGGATGGCCACTTTGTGCATCTCTGGATGCTCAATGCGAAACGCATAAACATCAAACCAGCGATTCATTGCCTCAGAGCCATTTTCAAAGCGAATGGGTTCACCTGTTAGAGCGACTCTGCCATAAGTCTGAAACCAAAATTCTTCTAGATTAGGAAGGAGTTGGCGTGCCGTTTTACCTACTGCCTGTTGGAATCCGGTTTGTTGCTCAAATGCAGGGTTAATTTCTAGGAAACGATAATCAATCGGCGTATTGTTTGCATCAAACAACATTTCAATAACGCAAAACCCGTCTTCCATCGTTTCAAACAGCGTGCGATAGCGTTCTTCAGATCGCCGCAGGGCTTCATCAATTTGAATCTGCTCAGTAATTTCTTGACAAACGGTATTGATGCCAATTATCTGCTCGCCATCCTTTAACGGTAAAAAGCTCTCCAACCACACACGCTCTACTCCCGGTTGTGCCGGAGTTTCCCCCCGAATTTCGACGTTTAGTAACGGTTCTCCCGTTTCTAAGACAGGGCGGAGCAACTCTTCGGCAGTATCAGCGATGTTAGGCAATAACTCTCGAATTGTTCGCCCAATGTGTTCCTCTACGGAAAATCCATTGATCTCTGCCAATCGCTGGTTAATCCGCACAAAGCGCAGGTTGGTATCAAGAACGTTTAACCCGATTGGGGCAGACTGATAGATGCTTTCAATCTCAGCTAGTTGCCGTTGCAGTATTGCTTTGCTTTCTTGTAACTCTGCTTCTACCTGCTTGCGATACGTCATGTTTTGGGTGAGTACCATGCCTGCAAAAATCTCACCCTGCTCATTGCGGACAGGTAAAGTATGTACTTCATAAATCTGATTGGAGTAAAGCACTTCCTGGATTGAAATTTGACCCACCAGTGCCGCACGATACATCGGCTCAATTTGCTCACAGGTTTCTGGAGGCAGGACTTCCCAAATGGTTTGCCCCACTAGTGCCGTTCCATCTAATCCCAATTGTTTGATTTCACTACCTTCAATGAGTAAAAAGCGCAGATTATGGTCAAACAGTTGAACTGCACCATTAAGGATATGTTGTGTCAGCGTTCGATACAAGGCTTCCCGTTCTGCCAGGACTGCATTTGCCTGTTCTAACTGGGCAGTCCGTTCGGCAACGCGCTGTTCTAGTTCCTGGTTGGCGCGTTGTAGGGCGGCTTCGGCCTCTTTTTGCTGGGTCATGTCACGGGCAACGCAGTATATCAATCCCCCGACAATCTGCGGTGATGCTGTCCACCTCAGCCATCGGTAGCAGCCATCTTTCGTCCGGTAACGATTTTCGAAATTGAGCGTTGGTATCCCGGTTTTCACCTTCTCCATTTCTGCTAATGTGGCGAAGTGGTCGTCTGGATGCACGAAGTCTAAAAAAGGACTGGCTAATAATTCTGCTTCTGAGTGGCCGAGGGTTTGGGTAAATGCAGGGTTGATCCGCTTAAAGTAGCCATCCAGACCAATGACCGAGAGCAGATCGAGCGATCGCTCAAAGAAAAAGGCTTCTTCGGATAAAACCAATCCATTCACGGGTGAAGCAACAGAATTTTTAGAGGTCATAACAGAATAAGCTAAAGCAACTTCTAGGCATTTATCAACAGCCCAAAGTATAATTATTCTCTTTTCTCTACTTATTTGGCTATTTATCAGTAATAAAGAATGCTAATTTGTGAGATGTGCGTAGCTTGCCGCTATAGGCATCGCTCTTATTTTGACCTACCTATCTGAAATGTGATGAATCTATGCTTTAGAAGGATATCCAGTTAATTATCCCTAGCTAAAATTTGAGAAGAAGAGTACTTTTCCCCAAAGCCAATCATGACAGAAGGAAAGACGCGGCGTAATTTCCTAATTACTAGTATTGCTGTAACTGGAGGTATTGTGGCAACTAATACTTTTGGGCAAAATACTACCAACACTGCAACACCACCAGCAACTATGCCAGAACGGGTGTTGGGACGCACAGAAGTAAAACTCCCGATCTTCGGGTTAGGAGGAGCAGGAATAACGCCACTATCCTGGGAAGGAAAAGAGGGTGATGCTACAGCAATTATTCAAAAAGCGCTGGAACTTGGCATTCGCTACTTTGATACAGCCGCTAGTTATGGGCCGAGTGAAGATTATTTAGGTAAAGTGCTACCATCCCATCGCTCAAAGGTATTTCTAGCAAGTAAGACCGATCAAAGAGATCGGGATGGTGCATGGCGAGAATTAGAGCGATCGCTTAAACGTCTCAATACAGATTATCTTGATTTGTGGCAGTTGCATCGCGTTTCTTTTTCTGAAGAACTCGACACTATCTTTAGTTCATCTGGCGCAATTAAAGCTTTAGAAGAAGCCATAGAACAAAAACTGGTGCGCTTTGCAGGTATTACCGGACATCACGACCCTCAAGTGATTGCCGAAGGCTTGCGTCGCTATCCTTTCCACACTACACTGATTCCTGTGAATGCTGCCGACAAACACCACCCACATCCATTTATTCCCGTGGTTCTACCAGTTGCTCAAGAAAAAAATGTTGGTGTGATTGCGATGAAAGTCCCGGCTTATGGTCGACTGTTTAAACCAGGCGGGTTGACAGGTATGGAGCAAGCTTTAGGTTATACAATGTCTCAGCCTGGAGTACATTGTTGTGTAATAGCGGCAGAGACTATTGCACAATTAGAGAATAATGTCAAGATAGCGCAGGCTTTTGTGCCTCTTAAAAAGGAAGAATTAACAGCGATCGCACAACAGACTGCTAATATCTGGGAAGATAGTACATTCTTCCGTGCTTGGACTTAGGCCAACCTTGCCTAAGTTCCTAGCAAAATGGACTCAAACAAACTTTGCGTTCCTCTGCGCTATACTTTGCGTCCCTCTGCGTTTAAATTACAACCCTCAATTCGCCCTGATTTTACGTAAAGCTCTAAGCCCAACCTTGCACATATTACAGAGTGAATTCTTACCAGTCACGCTGATAATATTGTGCCGCTTGCGACATATTAAATTGTAATAGCTTCTCCTGTCCCAACTTGTATTGCAAACTCGGCTTAAAAGGCGAAATATTCAAATTGCGAATAATTTCTGCCGCCACAGCCTTTGCTAGTAAAGGTGGTACAGAGTTACCAACTTGCCGAAATCCGTGCCATTTAGTTACATGAAATCTAAACCAATCAGGGTAAGAATGCAATCTCGCCGCTTCTCTAACTGTGATACAGCGCGGCGTAATTGGATGAATCGGTCTAGGAGATGTGAAAGAACCCCTATACTTATCTGTTCCGGCTCTTAAAGTATTACAGACACCAGCAGGATGCAGCTTATAAAAACGACTAATTTTTTCTCTCTCGCCTTGTTGAGTCTCCTGAAAACGTTGAATAGTTTCCGCAGAATGTTTTGTTCTTAAACTTGAAGAAAGTATTCGCAAATCATATTCTCGTTTGTAAGAATAATCATCATCTAGGTATTGCATACCACGAAGTATAAGAGCATAGTTACTAGGCTTTTGGTATTCTGCTACAACCCAATCTCTTGTTAATAACTCTGAATATTTTTCTATTTCAGGTAAATCTCCAATTGCATCCAACACTGTAGGACTTAATGGAATATTAGATATTTTTTTAGAATTTAAATTATTTGGTAATGCTTGTTTAGTAATCGGCTGAGGATATTTCGGTAACTTTACATCCTCCCTTGCACCTATGAGAAATAATCTCTCACGGGACTGTGGTACTCCGTAATGTGCAGCGTTGAGAACTTGGTAATTTTCTTCTACTTTGTAGCCGTGAATTCTAAACTCGCTAATTAAGGATTGGAGGATTTGTTTATGTTCGCCAACTGTAATCCCCCGAACATTTTCCATTACAAAGAACTTTGGTTTTAGCTCAAAAACCAGCCGATGAAAGTGAAACACCAAAGAGTTTCTAGGATCATCAACAGCCCGTTTACCAATTAGAGAAAACCCTTGACATGGTGAGCCAGAAATTACCACATCAATTTCGCGATCGCCAATCTCAGACCGATTCCGAATTTCTTCCCCGGTTGTATCCACAACACTTTTACATAACACTGAGCAAAAAGGGAAGTTAAACTCATGTGTTGCACAGTGGATGGGGTCAATCTCCACAGACGCTAGTACATCAAAGCCAGCTTGTTCAAAGCCAAGAGTCATACCCCCCGCGCCAGCGAATAAGTCAACAGCGATCGCTCTTTGTTTTTTCATCTCATAAGCCATGACACCTCTAAATGGATTAGGGATTGGGGATTGAGTATCGATATTAAATATACAAAATTTTCCCAGTCCCCAGTCCCCAGTCCCCACTCCCTACTCCCCATTCCCCGCCACCATTTGCAAAATTTCTTGAGCAACGCGATCGCACACCCCAACTTCTCCTAAACTTTGCCGCATTTCTTGATAATCCGCCAAAGTTTGCTCTCTGCGACTGGGATTGAGTAGCAGTTCCATCGCTGCTTGGATAATATTCTCTGGTGTGGCTTGCTCTTGTAAAAATTCTGGCACAATCGACTTCATCACTACTAAATTAGGTGGTGATGCAAAGGTTACAGAACCTTTGAGGATTTTACGAGCTATCCAAGCAGTCAGGGAACTTAAACGGTAAACTACAACTTGCGGCACATTTAACAGAGCAAGTTCGAGGTTGACAGTACCAGATTTACTAATGGCTAAATCAGCAGCAGCAAAAACTTCCATTTGTTGACCTGATATAATTGTCGCCCGTAAACCGTAACGCTTAATAGCCTGCTCAATTGGCTGTCTATAGACTTCCAGCGATAGAGGAATCCAGAAATGAACTTCAGGTAATTTCGCTTGAATAGTTTGGGCGGCTTGAAAAATTACTGGTAAAAGATATTTTAATTCTTGGCGGCGAGAGGCGGGGAGAAGTGCGATCGCAATTTGTTCTGGTGCAATTCCCAGTGTTGCACGGGCTGCTTGGCGACTAGGAGCATCTTGCATTCGGTCAACTAAAGGATGCCCTACCCAACTAACTTTTGCCCCTTTCTCACGAAAGTAACGGGCTTCTTGTGGGAAAATTGCCAACAGCTTATCTGTAAAACCAACAATCCGCTTAGTTCTACGCAAACTGATTGACCAAGCCCACTCTTGGGGAGCAATGTAATACACCACAGGCACATCTGGTAATTGCTGTTTCATATAAGTCCCAATTTCCAGATTGGGAGTCATATAATCGATCAGCACCACTAAATCCGGTGGATTTTGTTTTAAGAAAGCGATCGCCTGACGTTGCACCCGGAGAGTTGGTAAAAGATAAGGCAAGCCTTCGAGAATACCCATTGAGCCAATACTACTGGTATTTCCCAACAAAATTGCCCCAGCCTCCACCATTTTTTCGCCACCCAGTGCCACAATCTCTAATTCCAACCCAATCGCTACAGCTTGACGCTTCAGCGCTGTAATTAGCAGCGACCCTTGTAAATCGCCAGATACTTCGCCAGTGCTGATAAATATCCGCATTTGATAATTGGTAATTAGTAAAAACTTAGAAATAAATAGTTAGCAGTGAATATTTAGGAATGCGGAGTTAAAAATTTAATTCATCAATTCCTAACTCCTGTAGAGACGCGATTAATCACGTCTCTACTCCCACTTTTGTACAGACGCGATTCATCGCGTCTCTCATAATTCACGACTCATCACTCACGCCTTTTCTTCCCCTACCGGGAATCAAACCACGCCTTCCAGGCATCTGAGAAAGTAGCAGAAAACGTCGCAAATGCTGCAACTGTTCGCTATTCCCTAACAATTCCAACTCTTCTAAAGCATCCTTAAAGGGCAAATTAGAGCGGTAGAGAATGCGGAAGGCTTTTTTGAGCATTTGCAAATCTGTAGAGTCCATACCAGACCGTTTAAGTCCCACAAGGTTGAGGGTTCGTACCCGCGCCGGATTTCCCTCCACTAGCATATATGGGGCTACATCCCGGTCAATCCGTGCCATGCCTCCCACCATTGCCTGTCTACCAATATGCACAAATTGATGGACACCTAAAACCCCACTCAGCCTAGCGCGTGACTCTATATGCACATGACCCGCCAACGCCACAGAGTTAGCAATCACTACCTGGTCTTCAATCACGCAGTTATGAGCCACATGGGCATAAGCCATCAGTAAGTTACCATCACCAATCACTGTTGCTTCACCAGCACCAGTAGCGCGGTTAATAGTAACGTACTCACGAATCAAGTTGTTATCACCAATTTTGACCCAGGTTGGTTCTCCCACAAACTTGAGATCCTGTGGTTCCATGCCGATGGCTGCACCTGTAAAAATCTGATTTTGCGCCCCAATTTCACAAGGCCCCTCTAGCACGGCATGAGCGCCGATTATTGTTTCAGGGCCCACTTTGACATGCTCTCCAATCACAGCATAGGCACCGACTTGCACTGTATGGTGGAGTTCCGATTTCGGATGAATTACAGCAGTTGGATGAATTAGCGTTTTCAAGGGTGAATCTCCAGAACTGTCTTGATAAGCCAGCGCCGGGTGGGGTTTTTAAAGCAGTGCGTTACCCTGGTTAAGAGAGTTATACTGACTGCCATCCCATTTGAGGCGACTGGCATTGTTGAGCGTTAAGTATTTCAGTGAACGAAAGTGTCGGGCAAAGCAAGTTAAGTGTGTTCGTGAGTGCGTCTCGTAAAGAGGGCGTCAAAAATCAATAAATTATTCAGATGCTGTTGTGGATTTTTTTAACTGCGATCCTTTTTCAGGATTCAGCAAGGGCATTTCACGGCTATGCCAATACCACGAAAGCAAACTTTTAATTAACTAGAGAAAACATTAATTCCCCTTCACAAGCAAGTTGACCGTCAACTTCGGCACGACCTTGCATCTTACCGAAACGACGTTGTTTTACCCATAACAGTTCCACTGTCATTACTAATTGATCCCCCGGTACAACCTGGCGGCGAAAACGGACTTTATCGATACCAGCGAAGACGAACAGTCCGCCTTCTACCGAAGACATTTGAGTTAAAACAATCCCCCCAACTTGTGCCATTGCTTCGACAATTAGCACCCCTGGCATCAGTGGGCGTTCTGGGAAATGTCCTGGAAAATGGGGTTCGTTGATAGTGACATTTTTTACTCCAACAGCTTTTTTACCTGGAACGTAGTCAATTATTTTATCTACAAGTAAAAATGGGTAGCGGTGGGGTAGCAATTTCTGAATTTCTTCAGATGTAAAGGTTGTTTTAATCTCAGATATGATTGTAGTCTCATTTATAGCTTCTGATTCGGTAGACGTAGGTGTAATGGTATTCACTTCAGTGAGGATTGACATTGGCCGTGTAGTTAATTTTTTATCTGAAAGTTGATTGAGTAGGCAGGCGTATATCGAAAGCCTTAATAATCTTGGATTGTAAACTTTAAATCAAATCTAAAATCTAAAATCCAAAATCTAAAATTCTCTGAGCTAGTTGAATGTGTAAATTGTGGCTGGCTTTATACGCTAAGAAATGAGCAATAGGAAAAGTTCCTAGTAAACTTAAATCTCCTACTAAATCCAAGATTTTATGACGGACAGGCTCATTTGCAAATCTTAATGGTGGATTTAGCCAGCCCTCTGGCCCACAAACGAGTGCATTATCCAAACTCCCACCTTTAATTAACCCTGTTTTTTGTAAGTGTTCAATTTGATGCAGTAACCCAAAAGTCCGGGCAGGAGCAATTTGGGCAGCAAAGCTAGCAGAAGCTTTCTTTAGTTCAGTGGTTACTGACCAACTGTGCCATTGATTACCAATGGCGGGCAGGTCAAAATCAATACCGTAACTAAAGCGGGTTTCTGGTGCTGGGAGGGCACATACAAAGGCATCGCCTTGATAGACCCATATTGGTTCTGTAATAACCTTGGTAACTTGGTTGTTAACGGGTTGTGATACTAAGCCAACTTGGGCAATGTTGGCTGTCCATACACTTGCTGAACCATCTAAAAGGGGAACTTCTGGGCCATCAATTTCAATCCGGGCATTATCCACACCCATACCCGAAAGCGCAGCTAACAAATGTTCTACCGTGCGGACGGCTACCTCACCCTTACCCAACTGAGTTGAGAGAACAGTGTGACTAACTGCCGCAACTTGGGCTGGAATGATCGGCAAATCCAGTAAATCTACCCGTACAAAGTAGCGTCCACTTCCCGCCTCAGCTGGTAGTATCCGCACCTGGGTACTAACACCGCTATGCAATCCCACCCCTATTTGGGTGATTTCCCCAGCTAAAGTGTGCTGTTGCATAGCCTAAAAGACAGTATATTTCCTTTAGTATTGCTCATCGTCTGTTTTGGTCAAATCCCTGATATTCCCCTAAAAATGAATTAATTCCTTTATCGGAACAGTATTGAGGTAAATGTCAAATTTAGCAAGCTGATCCAAAAAAGTTAATTGTCAGTTGTGCTTCAAAATACTTACCTAAACTTAGCCAAAGCTAAGAATAGAGATTTCTTCCCGTGTCCACCAAGGATGTCGGCATCTTCTTGTCAACGGGCGTAAATTTCGGTTAAGCCAACCGTATCTTGTCGAAAGGGGCATCCCTCAAGTTGATCGAGGCGTTCTCATCACGATCTCTAATATTGCCGCATCCTGCTTCACATACAAATACTCGTTCTGATAAGGGCATTGACTGAATATGACCACATTCGCAGCAGGTCTTAGAGCTAGGAAACCATCGGTCAACTAACTCAACCCTAGTCCCAAAAAATGGCTGCTTGTATGTGAGCATTCGCCTAAACTCATACAATCCGAGATTGGCGATCGCATTGGAGAGTTTATGATTAGCCATCATCTGGCTAATATTCAGATCCTCAATCCGAATCCGGTAGTAGTTGCGGCTAATATCGGTAGTGGTTTTTTGTAGAAAGTCTTGGCGAATATTAGCGAGGTGGGCGTGAGTTTTGGCTATCTCACCAAAATACTGTTTAGCCTTATTTGATGCCCTAATAGCTTTTTTTCGATTGCCAAACTGTTTATTACGATTATGCCACTGCTGCTTACTTAACTTGATTTTCGCTATTTTCAACTGCGGTGGAGCTCCTTTGTGATTCACCAATGACCATTGTACAGACGCGATTAATCGCGTCTGTACTGACCAATGACTAATGACTAATGGCAAATTAAAACCTTTCGCCAATACCGAAATTAATTCGGCTATCACCATCATCGTTGATACCGTAATCAATCCGAATTGGCCCCAATGGAGACTGGACGCGAACGCCAAGACCATAGCCGAAGCCACTACCATTTTTGTTCAAAACTTCAGCCGCCCTAGTACTAGTTCCCAGATCGCTGCCGAGATCAAAAAATAGTGCGCCACTGACTACTGAAAAAACTGGAAACCGATACTCTACTGATGCTTGCACATAAGAGCGTCCACTACCTAATGCTCCTTCTTCATAACCCCGGACGGAGTTGCTACCTCCAAGGGTAAAGGCTTCGTAAGGAGGCAAGTCACCAAGGATGGTTCCTGCTTGCAGATTAAATGCTAAGGTTTGTGCGCCTTTGGAGAGGTTAATCAGCTTAATAGGTAAATATTGGCTATAGCTTCCCCGAAATCTGGTGAGTAAGACGTTGCCTAGCCCGATGGGAACCGACTGATCAACTCCGAAGCGGAGATAAGAACCCTTAGTGGGTTGCAATGGGTTATTACGGCGATCGCGCTGTGCTCCCAGTTGCAACAGTAGTAAATCGTCTTGACCGCCGCTAGATAAGGTTAGTGGAATTTCCTCGCTGATGCGGTTGCCGTTATCCTCATCAAATACAGCTCCTGTTTTTCTGAGATTGCCGTCAGCATCGCGTGCAGAAACTCGTTGATACTGTAAACCTGCTGAGGCAGTCCATACAGAAGCTTTGTAAGGATTGGCAGAGAGGGGACGGGTAAAGGTAACACCACCACCTAGACGGAGAATCCGGGGGCGATCCTGAGCATCTGTATTAGTAGGATTACCTGGGTCAAACGTCCTAATATCTTGATCTTTGCCATCAAAGATCAACGAAATGGAACTGCGGCGAAAAATATTGGTTGTGTAGGAAGTCCGGTAGGGATCTCCGGCAATCCAGGGGTCTGTGAACCGCAGGTCAAACAGCAGTTCCCGTTCTCCCACCTGTACTTCTGCTCCCAGTTTTTGGTTCCTACCGTTCAGGTTTTGCTGTTGATAGCTAACTGTTCCAAAAAGTCCGCTAGCAGAACTAATGCCTGCACCAGCAGCAATAGAACCACTGCTGCGTTCAGCTACATTTACTACTACATCCACCTTGCTGGGATCAGTACCAGGGTCAAGGGAGACATTCACATCTTCAAACAGTCCTAGTCCATACACGCGCTGTAGGTCTTTTTGTACTGTGTTGCGATTAAATACTTGTCCTGGCTTCAACTCCAATTCTCGCGTAATGATGTAATCCTGTGTCCGTCCCCGAATTGGTTGTCCTTTCTCGTTTGTCTCTTGACCATCTTTATTGCGAAACCGGACTCTAATATTCTCTACTACACCTTCTGCTATTTGCAAGGTCACAACTCCGTTTTCAGAGACTTGTGGCGCTCCAATCACGTTAGCTAGTACGTAACCTTGGTCTTGATATCGCTTGTTTAATTGCTTGATGCCTTCCTGTAAGTCACGCAAGTTAAGGATTTTGCCATACTGATCCTTAAAGACTTCATCCACAGTATTAGCTGGGAGTACTGAGGCAACACCAGTACCAGGATTGGCTTGCACTTCTACTTTGCTTAGAACGGGGTTAGGCTGTACAACAAAGCTCACCCGCACTCCTAAGGGGGTATCTTCTGGGGCTGCTTGCACGTTGGAGAAGAAACCAGTACCAAAGATGGCGTTAATATCTTCTTGCAGTTGGCTGCGGGTTGTTGTTCGTCCTGGTTGGGTACGAATTACTCTATAAACTTGGTCTTCCAGTCCTGGTGGTAGTTGCCCAGTCTGTGCTCTAACTACTACTTCCGATACCAATACGCGGGGGTCATTGGCTTCTGGGGCTGTAGTATTGGGTTGAGCATTTTCTGGAGTTGTCGGCGGGTTAACATTCTGCGGACTGGGAGTCGCACCTGGGCTTGGAGCAGGTGTTCTTTGTTGACTATTGGGGAATGGAACATCGGGAGCGGTAGATGGTTCTGGAGTTGTGGGTGATAAAGGTTCCGTTGTCGGTGGGTTGATATTTTCTGGAACTGGAGTAGTCTCAGGAGTTGGAGAAGGCGTTGGTTGTTGAATTTCTGGTGGTGGAATGTCTGGAGCGGGAGACGGCTGTTGAGTAGAGTTAGGATCTGTTTGAGGGGTTTGTGCAGTTTTTGGCGTTGTGGAGGTTGGCACGATTACCTCTGGGGTTGGGTAGGCGTAGCCCGCCGCAGGCATCGCTTTTAGATTGACAGGGTAAACTGCGACAATGTGCGATTTCTCCGCCTGCATAACCCTTGCAGAATTAGGTCGAGATTCTAAACTTTTACTATCAACCTGACCAGTATCCTTTTCTGGGTGCTGATTTGTTTCTAGTGTCAAAACTTCTGTTGTCTGTTTTGAACTGTTGGCGGTTTTTGCATTTGCACTCAATGAACCGCCCAAAGGGACTGTAATTGCTACTGCTGCCAGCAACATGGGAGATAAACGCATTTTACTTATAATTCCTCTTCACGACCACACACACACAAATAGTCATTAGTCATTAGTCATTAGTCATTAGTCGTCATTGGTCATTGGTCAGTAGAGACGCGATTAATCGCGTCTGTACAATGGTCATTGGTGAATAACCAAGGACAAAGGACAATCCACACGAGTTTAATTGATTTTTATCCACTTAATTATTACTCTCTACTGCTTTTAGCACTCTTTGTAAAACCTCCTGGTAGGCATCCTCTACATTTCCTAAGTCCCGGCGAAAGCGGTCTTTGTCCATTACCCGGCGGTTTAAGTCCTGTTCTGCGGTATCCCATAAACGGCAGGTGTCGGGGCTAATTTCGTCTGCCAAAAGCAACTGCTGGTGTGAGTCCAAACCAAACTCTAGTTTGAAGTCTACTAGGGTAATGCCGCATCGTTGCCAAAAGTTTTTGAGAAATTCATTGATTTGCAATGCTAGATGTGTAATTGCATCTACTTGTTCCGCAGTAGCTAGTTCTAACAGGTACAGGCGATCGCGTGTCAGCAAAGGATCTCCTAACTGATCGTTTT
Source organism: Nostoc commune NIES-4072 (assembly GCF_003113895.1). Lineage (NCBI taxonomy): Bacteria > Bacillati > Cyanobacteriota > Cyanophyceae > Nostocales > Nostocaceae > Nostoc > Nostoc commune. The sequence continues at coordinate 268,168 of NZ_BDUD01000001.1, forward strand.
TGTAATAAAACTCTACCATTGGCTGTTTTAGAATTGTACCCACTGGTAAGCCTGTTTGTTGAGACAAACTGCCAGCAGCAATATTTCTAATAACTACTTCTAAGGGCAAAATCTTTACTGCCTTCACCCGCATCTGATTCGGGGTAGGGCTGTCGATAAAGTGAGTCTTTATACCAATTGCCTCCAACTGTTTAAAAAGCTGGCTGGAAATGCTACAATTAATTTTTCCTTTGTGTTGGATACTGCCACGTTTTTGGGCGTTAAACGCCGTGGCGTCGTCCTTAAAATCGGCCAACAAGACTTCCGGATCGTCCGTTGTATAGAGAATTTTGGCTTTGCCTTCGTATAACTTGGAATTAACAGACATGGTGGCAGGTAAAGTTCTAGGCGATGGACAAAAGTTGTCCTTTGAGGCTTCACCATTTTATCTTTAGTTATTAACTATTAACCATTGATGATTATTTAGGAGGGTGCGGGCACACGGTTAATTGGCAGAGGTTTATGGCAGAAACCCGCAGAGCAGGAAGATGGCAGGCGGGCACACAAGAAAACTTACCGCTCTGTTCTCCTTTCCCTTTACCTGTTATTTGGTCACAGCCCAGCAGAAAGTTGCTAAAAATCCAATAATGAATCTCTAACTTTTAACAGACGACAATTGGCGTTAAACCATAGTATATTTACCTAAGTAATTTTATCAGTAAAAATCTGTAATTATTTTGGTAAAAATGGATAATTACTAGACAATACGAGTATTTTTTAGATATACTATGACTAAGGGTTTACACTGAAGTGAATTACAGTCAGAAATTCATAAATTAAGATGAGATAAATTGACAACTGGGAGGTAAGTCAAATATTCTCTTTAGTCACTTGAGCAGAAACTTTTGTTGTAACTTTTACGGTAAAAGTATTTCAAGCTTTATTTTCTAGTCTCAAAATCTAAATCAACCAATTCCCCCATCATTAATTGGAAAAGAAGTTTGATGCTTCGAGTTACCGCAGTCTGACCACGGTAAATTGGTAAATAAAGATCAAGGTATAGCGTTTCTCAATCTAGTGAGGTACGTTTTAAAAGCTACTTGTTTTGATATAAAAGGTTTGTGTGTACTTCAGTAGCCTGGGAAACGCTATAGCTAATGATTCAGCTTTAGAGATTCAAACACAAGGGGAGTTGAATAAATTGGAGAACAAAATAGTGAACAAAGATGATTTTCTTTATCCTCGCGGCCGCTACTATGGTCAGGTAAAGCCAGAAAATTTGGTTTTTAATGCAAATCTACAAGAATTTGCCCAACGAGTAAGCTACATTTGCAACTTAGAAACAGGTGGAAAACTGCCTCCAGGTGAAGCTTACGAACAAATAAAGGATCTATGGAAACAGTTGAAACGTTCAAAAAAAGAGTTAAGAATTGGCGAAGATCCGTTTCAGAATGACCAGGGGGAGGTTGAAGGTTGAAGGGGATGAGGGAGCAGAGGGAGCAGGGGAGGCAGGGGAGGTAGGGAGAGAAGAATTAATAACCCATGCCCAATGCCCAATGCCCAATGCCCAATGCCCAATGCCCAATGCCCAATGACTATTTACTAAGCATTGTCCAAACACCATCCCAGGATTCTGGGGGCGGCGCTTGTTGGTAATTACGCGCCCGTTCTAGATGGATATCAACAGCTTGGTCTTGGGGTTGGATACATTTGGCGGCTTCAAAACAGGCGATCGCTTGTGAAAAGTTGCGCGATAAATAAGCCGAGCGTCCGGTATGATATTGGAATAAAAATTCTTGAGTGTTGGCATTTAAAGGGGTGCTGCGATCGCCAATTAACTCGTAGATGTTTACAGCCTGGTGTTTCCCTTTGACTCGAATTTTATCTAACTGGCGCACCCAAATGCGATCGCTGCAAAGCTGATAAGTAAATTCGCTTAGAATTATATCACAACCATAATCCTTAGTTACCGCTTCTAAACGCGAACTCAAATTTACGCCATCTCCAATTACGGTGTAATCCATGCGTTTGCGGGAACCAATATTACCCGAAACCACATCTCCAGAACTAATTCCAATGCCAATATGGATTTGTGGCTGCGCCTGGATAATTCGCCGTCGGTTAAATTCCTCTAACCGTTGTCGCATATCTAACGCTGACTGCACAGCCCTCCATGCATGATTTTCTGTAAGTGGTAGCGGCGCACCAAATACCGCCATTAAGGCATCACCAATAAATTTATCGAGAGTGCCTTCGTGGTTAAAAACCGCCTCTACCATCGTTTCAAAATACTGATTGAGCAGCAACACTACTTCGGCTGCACCGAGATTTTCTGTAAGTGTGGTATAGCCTCGGATATCAGAAAACAATATGGTTACTTCCTTGCGCTCACCCACCATTAAAGCATCTTCCCCCAAAGCCATGATTTGTTCAGCTACATGGGGCGTTAGGTAACGGGACATGGTGGTTTTCATCCGTTTTTCCTGGCTGATGTCTTCCAACACCACCAAACCACCCCGCACACCGCCTTCTGGGTTAGTTAAGGGATTAACAGTGAGATTTGTGCTGCGTTCTAATTTTTGTACTTCATCAGCAGTGAGAAACTCAGATTGGGAAGCCAGGGGTAAATTCCAGGGAATGAACACATCGGGGTTAGTGCGATCGCGGACTGCTAAAATTGAGTCCAAAGTCTTGAATTTTGATTCTTGAGTCTCACTTTTAACTTCTAACTCCTCACTCTTAACCTGAAAAATTCCTACTATCAAACTTTGCTCTGGCACATAATGTTTAGCTCCAGTTTTTAAACTATCTTCTAGCCGCATTTGGAGATTTTCAATTGGTACAACTTCCCAAACTAGGCGACCAATCAAATTTTGTTCCCACGAAAGCTTGTTGTTCTTACTATTAGCATCTTTTATAGGACAGCCCAGTAACTCTAGCGCCGCATCATTTATCGTAACAATGCGTCCTGCCATATCTGTAGAAATCACTGCATCTGATAAACTTTGTAAAATATCTTTTTGATACTGTTTTTCTAATAGCACATTTTCAAACAGACGAGCATTTTCTAAAGCAACTCCTGCCTGAATATTAAAAGCCCGCATAAACTCTTCATCAGAAGCGGTAAAACTGCTTTGTTGCTTATTAATTAATTGTGTAACGCCAATTAATTCATTTGCCGAATTAAATACTGGCAAACACAGGATATTGCGAGTTACATACCCAGTTTTTCTATCTGTAGTCGGGTCAAAGCGGGGATCTTTATAAGCATCGGAAATATTTAAGGCTTCCCCAGTAGAAGCCACATAGCCAGCAATGCCACGGTTAGCGGGAATGCGGATTTCTATCAAGTTTGTGCCATCTACTGCTGCAACTTTCGTCCAGAGTTCGCTCAACTCTTTACGATATAAAAATAGTGTACTGCGGTCTGCTTGCATTAAAATTCGAGCTTGCTCCATGACTATCTGCAAAGTTGCTTCTAAATCCAAACTTTGCCCTAGTGTCTGAGTTGCCCGCAACAAAGCCGTTGCGCCTCTTTGATTACGAGCGGCTACATAAAAAGATTGGCAGCTTTCCAGAATAATACCAATAGAAGCGGCAAAGTCTCGAAACCGTTCTTCATCATCAGAATTAAACGGAACATTCCCGGTTTTATTAGCCAGTTGCACTACCGCTACAGTCTGGTTTTTGCTACTGATAACAGGCATACATAAAATATTGTGAATTTTGTAGCCCATTTGTTTTTCAAGTTCTGGGCTAAATAAGGGATGAGTAGAAGTTTCAGATATATTTAGATATTCACCTGTACTGGCAACATGACCGGGAATACCCACTGTGATGGGAGTCCGAATTTCTAAGAATTTTTGGGTATTGTCTTGGGGAACTTTTGACCAGAGTTGACCTTTGTCATAGTCAACTAAAAAAATAGCTGTGTGTTCTGCTTGCAGGATTTGACCAATTTTGAGTGTGATAGCTTCTAGCACTTTCTCCAACATAGTTTCTAGAGCTTCATTATTGATCAGTTCAATAGCTCTAAGAAATTGTTGGAATTCAGCAGTTATGAAGTCGAGTAAGCAAACAAATTCATTAACAGATAAGTCTTTGACACGACGCAATAGGGCGTGAGTACGATTAACTTGAGTCAGTTCAGTTAATGTAGCCAAGACGCTGCCAGAGTTAGGGAGTGTCATGGGAATTTTAGATTTTAGATTTTAGATTTTAGATTTTAGATTTTAAATTTTGGGCATTGGGCATTGGTTATTTCTCCCCCTGCCTCCCCTGCCTCCCCTGCTCCCCCTACTTCCCCTGCCTCCTCATCTCCCCACTCCCTACTCCCTACTTCCTGATTTTGCCAACTTTTCAGAAAATAATACCTTTTGATAGTAATCTACTAGCTGTCTGGTAGCAGATGGCCAACCCCAAATTTCTGCTTCCTGGCGAGCATTTTGACGAATGATGTCTCGTTGTTGTTTTTGTTCTAAGAGGCGAACAGTAGCAGTGATGGCTCCTTGAACATCTGCTGTTGGCTCAAAAAGATATCCATTTACTCCATCTGTGACAATATCAGGAATCCCCCCGGAACGGGCTGCTACTACTGGACAGCCAGCCGCCATCGCTTCTAGTAGTACTAAACCTAGTGTTTCTGTACGAGAAGGAAAGATAAAGGCATCAGCACTCGCAAAGGCAGAACCTAATTCTTGCCCCATGAGATATCCAACAAAATAAGTGTTTGTGCCAGCAAAGTGTTTTTGCAATGCTTCACGGTGGGGGCCATCCCCAACCAATGCTAACCGCGCTTCGGGAATTGCTTCTAAAATTGGTTTGATGCGCTCAATTTCTTTTTCAGCAGAAAGCCGCCCCACGTAAAGTAACAATGGACTTTCTGGATGATTTTTTGATAGGCGCGATCGCATCTCTACACTAGCCAAATCGGGGTGAAATAATTCCGTATCCACCCCGCGCTGCCATAAATCTACACGTTCAATACCATGTGCTGTCAGTTCCTCCACCATTGCTGTGGAAGTACACAGATTTAAAGCTGCTTGATTATGAGCGCCTTTGAGCAGTTCCCAAAGAAAACCCTCTAGCATCCCCAAGCCGTAATGCTGGAGATATTGGGGTAAATGCGTATGGTAAGACGCTACTAAGGGTATTTTGAGGATTTTGCTATAAAATATCCCAGACAAACCTAAAACGGCTGGATTCACGACATGAATAATATCTGGCTTGAACTCTTCCAAAGCGTACCCAATGGCTGGGCGGGGAAGTGCCATTTTCAATTCTGGATACAATGGCAGAGGAAAGCCAGTAACGCCGTAAACTTTAGCGCCTTTGTGTTCTGTGATGCCTCCATCAGGGGCAATTACCAGCACTTGATTACCACTGCGCTGCAAATGGTCAACAGTATGGCGCAGGCGCGTTACAATGCCGTCAACCTTGGGTAAAAAGGTTTCGGTAAATAGGGCAATTCTCATATAAAACTATTCAGTCCAGGCAGATAATCTCAGCTTAGAGGGCATTTTGCTATTAAATCCAGAGTAAACTGTCTCGCGTGTTGTAATCAATTCTGCACAGTCAAAATAACTGTAGTAAACGCAAATTTAGTAATAGCTGGACAATACGCCTGATAAATAATAACTAATACCAATTCTCCAAAATTAGGCAACAGATGTAAATCAAGAAAGTCTTGCTGCATCTAAGTTTCTTAATTGCGAATTGCGAATTGCGAATTGCGAATTGGTATAATTGGTCGTCATATTGTGCTAAGACATGACGACCAGTTTTAAACCCGCGATTTACTGGGGTTTATCCTAATTTCTGTGCCAAGAGACTTTGGGCAGAATTTGTTTGTGATCAACTCGCGTCTGATACTTGATGGCAAAGTTTAACAGAGAATCGAGTAAAGAATCAGAAAGCAAGTGAGGCTGTAAACCTAAATCGAGCAATTTAGTGTTTTTAGCGTTGAAGTAATGTTCTTCTTTCTCGACTCTGGGATTATTTAGGTGATTGATTTCTACGTTCAATCCCATAGCGTTACCAGCTTTTTTCACCATTAATGCCAAGTCGCCGACGCTGAATTGTTCGGTAAATTGGTTAAATACGCGGAATTCACCAGCCTCGGCAGGATTAGCGATCGCTAATTCTACACATCTGACTGTATCCCGAATATCCAAAAATCCGCGAGTTTGTCCACCTTTACCGTAGACAGTTAACGGATGTCCAATCGCTGCTTGAATACAAAAGCGGTTTAGTGCAGTACCAAAGACACCATCGTAATCCAGCCGATTAATCAATAGTTCGTCCATCCCCGTTTCTTCGGTTAAGACGCCATAAACTACACCCTGATTTAAATCAGTTGCCCGCAATCCCCAAATCCGGCAAGCAAAGTGGATGTTATGACTATCATGAACTTTGCTTAAATGGTACATCGAACCGGGCTGCTTGGGATAAGGTAGGGTATCCTTGCGTCCATTGTGTTCAATGGTGATATACCCTTCTTCGATGTCGATGTTGGGTGTACCATATTCGCCCATCGTCCCCAGTTTCACCAAATGACAGTCGGGGAAATCTTCCCGCATGGCGTACAACAAGTTCAACGTCCCAACTACATTATTGACCTGGGTAACAACTGCATGTTCTCGGTCAATCATGGAAAATGGGGCCGAACGCTGTTCACCAAAATGCACCAGAGCATTTGGCTGAAATTGCTGTAATGTTTTATGGAGAAATTCGTAATTTGTAATATCGCCGATGAACAAATCGATAGATTTACCTGTCAAATCTTGCCAGCGCTGGAGACGTTGTTGAATTAGTGCGATCGGAGTGAGAGTTTCGACACCAAGTTCATTATCCCAATGCCGCCGCACCAAACTATCTAAAATTCCAACTTCATAACCTCGATTGGAAAGGTAAAGAGCAGTTGCCCAACCGCAATATCCATCACCACCAATAACCAGGACTTTCATCTTCACCAGTTTTTACTCGCTGATAGCTAAATCTATCAGGTTTGTGTACCCTCTCAATCATCATTCTGGGAGAGATGTGGATTTTGGGCATTGGGCATTGGGAATTGGGCATTGGGCATTGGGCATTGGGCATTGGGCATTGGGCATGGGTTATGAATTCTTCTCCCCTGCTCCCTCATCTCCTCATGCCCAATTAAAACTTGAAAATCCGATACTGCTGGGCAATGTAATAAAACAAACGATAGTAATTTTGAAAATCTTGGCTTTTGCTTCGTCCCTGCAAACAGTATTTCACTTGACTGTGAGTTAGTGTCAGTGTCATCGAACCTATTTGTTGAGAAACTTCTACAACCAGCACCCCAGAGACTCCTTGGGCTGTCTGAAAGTTGGATTTTATCTTTTTTATCGGCTCTCGATCATTCGATAACTGCTGACTTGCCCACCCCCGAATTTCCACTGAGTTATCCTGTGGTGAAAGAAACGCAATTCCATCATCATTTTCTGGGGTTGCTAAAGCAGTCCAGTTACTCGGATATGGAAATTCAAAGCCATAACGGGAGTTGCTATAAGTTTTCCAGGCGATCGTTCCGGCGTTAAAATCATTTGCAGTACAACTGCACAAAATTATTAACAGGGCAATAACTCCGCTAATGCTGGCGGCAAACCGATAAATTCTTCGCCCCAAACTACAGGTTTTATTAGCAGTAGCCATTTACATTACACATTTTGCCAAAGTCACTGATTGTATTGAAGTACCAGAAACTCAGATCAATACCTTCGCCAATTTACTAACTATTCTCGAATCCGTAAACTGTTGAAGAAACTGCACCACAAGAGCGTTCATTAAAAATTCAAGAATATTCAGGATATTTACCATTCTCATTTGAGTTCTCAGTAGAGAAACTTATAAAAAGTGCTTTATCACACAATTTATGTACAGTGCATCTCAAACAGCCGAGCTTACTTTGGAGCTTTTTCACTTCCAAACCAACAAATCTTTGCAATTTCCAGCAAATCTTTCTGTAATTTGCATCGGTAAGCCAAACGACCAAAAACCACCAGATATTGATATTTCTGGCTTACCAGATTCGGATGTAGCATCTCGCATCCACGCGCAAATTTGGATAAATGGGGATGAATACCATATCACCGATTTGGGCAGTTCTAATGGCACATACATTAATGGTGCGAAACTTCAACCTCAAGTTTTTTTCCCACTGCATCCAGGAGATAGAATTTCTCTTGGGCAAGGAGAGAAAATAACTTTCATTTTTAGGGTGCAGCAGCACTCTGCATCTGCCACAACAAATCCTCTGCCAAACTCAGCGCCTACAAAAATTACAGCGCCTACCATTGGCAAAGAAGAGGAACAGGTAATCCTTGCTAGCAAGCTCATTGGCTTAGGACTAATCCTAGCAGGCGTTACATTTTTAAGTACAAGTATTTATGTGAGCGTCTACTTACGCAGCACACCTGGAATTTTGCTGTGTATCGGAGGTGTAGTAGCTCTAAATTGGAGTGGGCGCGATAATCGGAAACTGCGATGGGTGTTGATTGGCATAGGAATTGCTTTATTCATCGCCAGTGGTGTTGTAATCGGTTCTGTGTCACTTTTTTCTATGCTGGTGTCATTCGCTGGCATATCTTGTGGATATCAGTTGTTTGCAACCGGAAAGGTGTTCAACTTTAATCCGTTTACGCTCCAAATAGTTAAAAAATCAGCCAACTCAGGCAATCATTAAATTAGCGATCGCTAATTTCCATTGAGGTTTCAAGTTTTGAGTGCTTAAGTCCTGATTAATTCTCAAAGGTTTGTAATCAGCTATTTATCATTCAATAAACAGCATCTCAACCTCAAATGTAAACAAATGTAACAATATTGGCGTCAAAACGTTTTACTGTCTTGACAACCAATAGGAGAACCGATAACTTGATATACATACCCGGGTAAGACCGTTAAAGAGTTATATGCAAACGCAAACTAAGCAAAAGGTCACTTTGTATTTATCGCCAGAGTTGCACAAAAAATTGAAGATTCGTTCAGCAGTCGATTCCGAACCAATGTCAGAGCTTGCAGAACGTGCCCTCGTTTTTTACTTATCTAATTCAGAATTGGTTGACGAGGTAGAAGATTCTTCTTATGGGCGGACTCATAGAGTTTATTCATGCCCAACTTGTGAAAGCTCACTAGTATTACGTGATGGGGAACTGGTTGCTTTAGGCAATCAACCAGGAGTAGTTGGTCAACCACATCTTTCCATTGATGAAATGGATGAGGATGAAACCAATCCCAAGGGTGAGGAAGAGTTAGTTCCTTGCTAGATAAATAGGAATAATGAATAAATAATTCATAATTCGGTTGTCTTTACCAGAAGCAATGTCTCTACTGTCTCTATAAGGTCTCAAGTAGGTCGATGTATGAAAGAAGAGCTCAATATCCTAATTCAAGCTCAATACCCTTTAATCTACCTTGTGACCTCCGAGGAAGAGCGGGCCGAGCAAGCAGTTTCCACAATCGCCCAATTGTTAAAGCCCCAACGTCGAGTATTTGTTTGGACAGTAACACACGGCATTGTGGAGTATGGTCAACCTCGGAATGTCACCCAACATAATACGGTGTCTCCAGAGGCGGCCATTGAGTGGATAATCCGGCAGAAAGAACCAAGTATATTTATTCTTAAAGATTTACATCCTTTTATTGATGCGCCTGCAACAAACAGATCGTTACGTGATGCGATCGCTAGCTTTAAAGGTACGCAAAAGAACATTATTTTAATGTCTCCGATGCAACAAGTACCTATAGAGCTAGAAAAAGAAGTTGTTGTTATCGATTTTACACTGCCAGATATGGCAGAGTTAAATAAAGTATTAACTCAGCACGTAGACCAAAACCGTGGTCGGCGTTTGACAACAGAAGCCAGAGAAAAGCTTCTTAGAGCAGCTTTAGGTCTAACTAAAGATGAAGCTGAGAAAGTCTACCGAAAGGCACAGGTAACAACAGGGCGTTTGACGGAAGATGAAGTAGATATAGTTTTATCTGAGAAAAAGCAACTAATTCGGCGCAATGGAATCTTAGAATACATTGAAGAAGATGAAACCATTGATGCTGTAGGTGGCTTAGAAGAGTTAAAAAGATGGCTCAAGCAACGCTCTAACGCTTTTACAGAAAGAGCGAGAGAGTATGGTTTACCTCAACCAAAAGGGATGTTAATTCTCGGAGTTCCCGGTTGTGGTAAGTCATTAATTGCCAAAACTACTTCCCGACTGTGGGGTTTACCACTGTTGCGGTTGGATATGGGGCGAGTTTACGACGGCTCAATGGTGGGACGAAGTGAAGCAAACTTGCGAAACGCCCTGAAAACAGCAGAATCTATTTCCCCAGCGATTTTGTTTATCGATGAATTGGATAAATCCTTTGCTGGTAGTGGAGGTTCTTCCGATTCCGATGGGGGGACTTCAAGTAGAATCTTCGGCTCCTTCCTCACATGGATGCAAGACAAGAAATCACCAGTGTTCGTGATGGCAACTGCCAACAGAGTAGAACGCTTACCTGGCGAATTCTTAAGGAAAGGACGCTTTGATGAAATTTTCTTTGTGGATTTGCCAACACCGGAAGAACGGCAACAGATTTTTAACATTCATCTGACCAAGCGCCGTGAAGACATCTCTCGGTTCGATCTTGAGCAACTAGCCAAGATGTCTGATGGCTTTTCTGGAGCAGAAATTGAGCAAGCGATCGTTGCGGCAATGTATGAAGCTTTTGCCCAAGATCGGGAGTTCACCCAACTAGATATTATTGCTGCACTGAAGGCAACATTGCCGCTGTCTCGAACGATGCAAGAACAAGTAACGGCTCTGAGAGATTGGGCCAGACAGCGCGCACGCCCCGCAGCGTCCTCCGTAGCTGAATATCAGCGAATGGAGTTCTAAAAGCTTTCCTCTGCCATCCCAGGGGGAAAGGCTAGCTCCCAATGCTAGCAGTTTAAAAAAAAGCCGCATCCTGCTAACGCGGCTTCGCCCAAAACAAACCGTTGTCGTTTTTCTCAATCTTCTCATTGGAGGAAACCCAAATGTCTCACTTTAGCACCCTGCGTACCAAGATCACCGATGCCGAAATCCTCAAAGCTTCTTTGCGCGACCTCGGTATCAGCGTAAAGACTGAAGCTGATGTCCGTGGTTATAACGGTCAGCGCGTCCGTTCTGACATCGTTGCTATGTTAGATGGCGAATATGACCTCGGCTGGTCTCGCAACAGCGATGGTTCTTTTGACCTAATTGCTGACCTGTGGGGCGTTGCTAAGAAGCACAACCAAACCGAGTTGATCAACTCAATCAACCAAAAGTATGCTGTTAACAAAACTTTGGCTGAAGTAAAACAGCGCGGTCTGCAAAACGCCAATGTGAAGTTGGTATTGCAATAACAATTTCTCTGCGCGTTCCCAAAGCTGCACGGGTTAACCATATAAATAGCGGTTAGCCCGCTTTTTTATCGGGACTGAGATGTATTTCTCAGTCCCGATTTATTATATTAATTAATTTTTATAGAATTCAATTTATAACTACTCGCTTTCTTCAGTGATTTGCTACTAAATGAGTTTTTTATTACTTCTTGTTGTAGCGATGGTGCGTTATGGCTTCCACCAAAAAAAACCTTACAGTTTAGATAGTTTTTTACTTGAAATCCCAAATAATGCCTCATAAACTCTAAATATGTCACAATTTGAATCTGTACCACAGTTTGAGTTATCAGACTTTGATAAGTATCAATGGACAGAGATATTAGATAAAAGAATCTCAAAAGAATGCCAAAATTACAGCGAGGAATTTCGTATTTTATCCGAAGCATATAAATTATCTGGTGACAGAATAGCTCAGGAGATTTTCAAATTCTTAAGTGAGATTACTTCTCTTCTGATGGAGCCGCAGAGCCTCCCTGCTGTAGAAGAGATGATAACCTCAGCTTTGTCTGATCATCATTTGGCTATATTAAGAGGGTTAACTATAAACAGTAAACCACAAACTTTTGAAAACCAACGTAATAATAAGGGTTTCAGCCATCGTTAATCAGGAGTATTGACCATTGGTTTTAGAAGGATCTTAGAGCGATGTCTACGACGGGCTACGCCTACGCTTAAAGATAACTAGAGTGATCGTCTGAAATGCTCAACAAAACGTTGTTTTGTGATATCCCTGGCTTTGGCTGAAATGTTTGCTTGGGTTTTGCTTCTAAAAAACTTTTTGGTTTACTGATAAAGATTAGGACTTACGCAAAAATTGCTAAAAAGCTTAATTTCTCGAACCGCCAAGACGCCAAGAGCGCCGAGAATTCGTAGAGTGTGCGTAAGTCCTAATAGGGTTTCACTGATGGCGCGATCGCCACAGATTCTGGATTTAGCAGATGAATTGGGCGGTATTGCTACTCAAGGATCAATTACCAATTTTCAAGACTTACAGCGATTAGTAGAGACAACTTTAACTCAATTTGGTCGTATTGATGCAGTAGTAAATAGTTTTGGAGATCCACCCCGACCAGATTTGCTATCTATTTCTGATGAAATGTGGATAGAAAACTTTGAAATGCTGTTTTTGAGTGTTGTCCGCATCGCCAAACTAGTTACAGAAGCAATGCGATATTCAGGAGGCGGTGTCATCGTGAATATTTCCGCGTCTGACTCCCATGAACCAGAATTAGGGACACCCTTTAGCGGTACACTTCGCGCCGCAATGGAAGGGTTTACAAAACTTTATGCCAAGCGTTACAAGGCAGATAAAATTCGCATGGTTTCCGTAGCGCCTTTTTTTGTCGCAGATTCAATGGCAGAGTTAGAGGGATGGAATATACCTTCAGATTTGATGCTTGGTCGTCCTACTACCTATGCAGAATTTGGTAAAATAATTGCTTTTCTGATTTCTGATGATGCCAAGTTTATTACAGGCACAACCTTGAAGGTGGATGAAGCCTATTCTTCTGCTATTTAGTTTTATTTCTAGATCGGAAAATACAAGTGATGCCGATGGCGGGCTACGCCTACGCACCTGATCGCCCCTCCAAAAAGCCAAAATGTTAGGGGTAGTTATCTAACCACCCCTTTATTGCCCTAATAATTTAGAATTTACTTGCAGACCCCTTAATGGGAAGTTAATTTACTCAGAAATATTAATCGAACTTTCAACTTGAGAAGTAGCCAATGTTGGTGCAGAGAAAATCCGCGAGTAGAGACTTGATGGTTGTTGATGAGCAACGACTGGTAGAACTTCACGAGCATGGGCTGCTAATTCCATTGCCTTTACATCATAAGTCTGCGTTGCCAATTTGGGATAGAAACCAATTCCGATGATTGGTAGCAGCAAACAAGCGGTAATAAATATTTCGCGGGGTTTGACATCAGATATTACAGCATCCAAGTGCAACTCTTGACTTTGCTCGCCGTAGAACACTTGACGCAGCATCGACAGTAAATAAATTGGTGTCAAAATCACGCCAACTGCTGACAGCAACACAACTACAACCTTGAAGCTGGAACTGTAAACATCACTGGTGGCGATACCGAGAAATACCATCAGCTCACCCACAAAACCACTCATTCCGGGTAAAGCGAGAGAAGCCATTGAACCGATGGTAAACAGAGCAAAGGTTTTGGGCATTACCTTAGCCATACCGCCCATTTTATCCATCATCAAGGTGTGGGTGCGATCATAAGTCACGCCAGACAGGAAGAACAAGCTAGCAGCAATCAGTCCGTGGGAAACCATCTGTAGCACTGCACCACTGATACCTAGTTCTGTATAAGAGGCAATCCCAATCAGCACAAACCCCATGTGGGCTATTGAAGAGTAAGCCAAGCGGCGTTTGAGATTAGTTTGAGCAAAGGCACAGCAAGCACCGTAGACAATGTTAACCACACCCAAAATTGCCAGCACTGGGGCAAAAGTCACATGGGCATTGGGTAACATTTCCACATTGAAGCGGATGAGGGCATAACCACCCATTTTTAACAACACACCAGCCAAAATCATTGAACCGGGTGCTGATGCTTCACCGTGGGCATCAGGTAGCCAAGTATGTAAAGGGAAAATCGGTAATTTTACACCGAAGGCAATTAAGAAACCTGCATAAACCAACAATTCCAAGGTTTTGGGGTATTCTTTCATTCCCAGAGTCGCCATGTCGAAGGTGACGGTATCTCCAGAGAAGACAAGTGCAAAACCGGCAATCAAGATAAATATTGATGCGGCGGCGGTGTAGAGAATGAACTTGGTAGCCGCATAACGGCGGTTTTGTCCTCCCCAGATGGAAATCAGCAGGTAAACTGGCACTAACTCGATTTCCCACATCAGGAAGAACAGCAGCAAATCTTGAGCAACAAATACGCCAAGCTGGGCGCTGTACATCGCTAGCATCAAACCATAAAATAATCGCGGCTTGGTGGTAACTTTCCAAGCCGCGAATATTGCGAGGGTATTTATTAAACCTGTTAGAAGCAGCAAGGGCATCGATAAACCATCAACCCCCACAGCCCAATGCAAACCTAACTGCGGTATCCAAGGATAGTTTTCTACAAATTGGAGTGTTGAACTTTGGAAGTCGTACTTGTACCAAAAGGCATAAATCATCAGTGCAAAGTCAGCGATCGCAACTCCCAGACCATACCACCGGACAGTTCTACCTTCTTTGTCTGGGATTAGGGGAATGGCTAAGGCAGCCACCAAGGGTAAGAGGATTATGGCTGTTAGCCAGGGAAATTCAATAGCATTCATCACTTCTGACAATAAGTTTGGCTTATGGCTTTTAATTTGATTATATTAAGGAATCTATACTTTTGTAAATATTCTTTAACTATAGAATATTAAATTTTTGGCATACATAGGAATATATACTCATTGAATTTCAAATTATCAGGATAAATAAGAATAAATACTTATCTGATTTTGTCGATTCTATTCTAAATGTAAAGTTTTGCAACGTCAACAAAAAACGGTAGCTAAAGCCACCGTTACAAAACCGTTATATTTTTTAGCCTAGCCCAATTGTCAGGGCTATTTAGTCTACGCTTCTAAGTTGAGTCATAGACTTAACCCCCAGCCCCTTCCATCCAATACGGTTCGGATAAGCATTTTTCACTTTCCTTGTGGTCTGGGGAATGGGTTTGCAGGTATTGGGTAAAGGATGTATTCAAAATATGAGTCCCTTTTCCCTTTCCCCTTTAACCGAACCGTATTGCAGCCCCTTCCCTAAGAGGAGAGAGGTCAAAAGTACTTGTGGCTGACCGTTAAACAATCCGGTTGACAATTGTCCACACTTCCCCATCAGAGCGGACATGAGGGACGGAGATTGTCTTAAACCCAGTGATGAAGGGCTTGTAATAAATTCGCCAATACATTGGACTCAATTCATTGGCACAACGTTTAAGCAGGCGGACTTCTGCCGCCAGTTCACTTGCTAGTTGATTAATGCGTTGAGCATGAACCTGTGCCACTTCTTTGGCTTCTTCTAGCTCTTGCTGTTGGATAAGTTCTTTTGATGCAACTTGCGATCGCACTAACTTACCTTGTTTTTGTTTTATCTGTCCTTCCAAGGCTGCGATCGCTGCATCTATGCCCTGGAGTTCAACTGATAATTGGGCATTTTCTCTGGCTTGACGGCGATACGCTTCCACCATTGCTTGGGGTGAATCATTCTCGGCAGAGATTACATTATTAATGGTGAGTGCAGCGCGTTCCTCTAGGAGAATCTGAATTTGAGATTTAAGCGCCGCCATTTCAGCCTGAATTTGCTCCATAAATCGAGTTTTAAGTGCTGAGTAAAATAGTCATCGGATTTTTTAAAAGCTTTTTGCGCCTTGGGTATCGAGAGAAAGCGATCGCACCTCGGCTGTAATTCCTTCTTCTTGCCAAGCAGCTAACATCGCCGTCTCCACAGCCTCTGAGTGTAATTTGTCTGCCAAAGCTAACAGTGTCGGCCCCGCACCACTAATTACCATACCATAAGCACCAGCACTAACAGCTGCGATGTTGAGAGCATCGTAACCAGGAATCAAGGCTTTGCGATAGGGCTGATGCAACTTATCTTGCAAAGCTGTTTTTAACCATTGTCCGTTACCAGTTTCTAAGCCGCGCAACAATAACCCCAAATGTGCTGTATTGAAAATCGCATCGGCGCGACTCACTTCAGTTGGGAGAACTCCCCGCGCCTCGGAAGTGGAAAGTTCAAAATTAGGAATAGCTATAACTGGTACAATATCTTGATGCCAGGGAAGATCACAAATTTCCCAAGCTGCGCCACTGGTAGCAGCCAAACGACATCCTCCCAACAAAGCTGGAACTACATTATCAGGATGTCCCTCCATTGCGATCGCTAACTCCATCACCTGTGACTGAGAAAGAGTTGCACCCTCAAGTTGATTAGCAGCAACTAACCCGCCAACAATTGCTGTCGCCGAACTACCCAAACCCCTCGCCAACGGTACACCTAACTTAATCTCTATTTTCACAGTTGGCGGTGTCTGCTTTATATATTGATAGAACTTGACAAACGCTTGGTAGAGGAGATTGCTCTCATCAGTTTGGACTCGTTCAGCTTCTGCACCAGTGACATTAATAGTTAGTTTACCCTCTTCTAGGCGAGTGAACTTGAACTCGTTGTACAGCTTTAAAGCTGCACCGATGCAATCAAAACCAGGCCCCAAATTCGCAGTTGTGGCGGGAACGGTAACAGTGATGGTAGAAACAACAGACATTGGCAAAACTCACTAATCATCAACTAGCATCCCATATATTGGTAGCAGTTTGGGGCGAGTTTTTGAGCTTTGCTGGGGATACTTTGATTTACTGTTTTTTAATACATCCCCCGATCCTTGAGTTTCAGTGCTTATGGATCTGGCAAAATTCTACTAGGGGAATTTAAATAGTTGGATTGTGCGATCGCTCTACTTAACCTACAAATGTCAGCCTCAAAAGTAATTTAAGATACATAAAGATTAAATTAATTTTCTGAGACACAACGTTTATTGGAGTTTAATACTGAGTAAGTTTTGGAAAGCACGAATGCAACTTTCCTATAAAATTAATTATAAATATTAGACTGTTAAATTTACTTTTTTAGCAACTTTTCTTCGTAACTCTAATTAGAAAACGTAGAGCTTCATTTACTGCTTGAGCATTGGGAAATATTTCTGCAACATCTTCTTCTAAATGAACTGTCAAACCTTCATAAATTTTGCCATCATATTCAAATTTTCCCATACCGTTACTTTTAGAAAAATGATCCGACTGAGTTTTAGTTTCAGATACAAGCTTTTGAGAAGATGAATCATTTAATTTTTTAGCGAGGGATTCCCAACTAGTCGCTTTCAGCTTAAAGTAATCTTTTGCTTCACGTAATGTTTTAAACTGTTGCTTTAGAATATCAACCGTATGAATATCTTTTTGATACGTCTGGATTTGTTTATTAAGGTCTTCCTCAACCATATCAACTACTTCATTAATGAGTCGATCATGATTTTCGGAAATTTGAGCCGCAGCCCCCAAAATACGGGAGGTAGCTTTGATCTGCACCTCATTTTCTTGTTTAAGTCTATCGGCAATATTACGAATTTGCTCCCCTAAGTTAGCTTTACTTTGGTTTCCTGTGTTTGATGCTGATTTTTTGCTCATAAAGATGCTTGTTTATTCCGAAAGTATCTCTTTAATAGCAAGCCAGATGCGTTTAAATTTTTGTACCAGACCTACAGGATTACCTGTTGTTTCCTCTTCCACTGAATCTACTAGAGATTGAATACGATCCATGCGTTTTGCCACAACGTAGAGGTTATTTATAGCATCATCCTTACTTGCGAGGGATTCACGCAGCAGAACGACCATCTCCCCAATTTCCCGTTTTAGCCTTTCGTTCTCGGCTTTACGGCGAGTTTCCCATCCCTTAATACCAGCCTTGGAACGTCGCTCAAATTTTAGTTGTGTTTGTGCCTCATTATATAGAGTTAAATAGTTGTCTCGCTCAGACTTCATTTCTTCATATTGGGCAAGTAATTCAGTTGCTCTTGCTTTTTCTTCATTGTAACGATGTAGAGCTTGCTGATAATTTTTTTGCTCATCAAGATATATCTGGTAATTGTGTGCTACACGTTCTTTTAATTCGTTAACCTTAACTTGATAAGTTTGGATATCTTGCTGAACTTGGGTTAGTTGGGATGCAGCTTCCTGATTTTCTTTCGCACGTTGTTGCCATTCATCACGTTGGGCAATTAATTCAACTGCTTTCGTTTTTGCTTCATTGTAACGATTTAGAGCCTGCTGATAATTTTCTTGTTCATCAAGATAAATTAAATAATTGTTTGCTATGCGTTCTTTTAATTCGTTAATCTCAACTTGATAAGTGTGGATATTTTGCTGAATTTGAGTTAGTTGTGATGCAGCTTCCTGATTTTCTTTCGCACGTTGTTGCCATTCATCACGTTGGGCAATTAATTCAATTGCTCTAGTTTTTTCTCCGTTGTAGAGGCATAAAACCTGCTGATAATTTTTTTGTTCATTCAGATATATCTGTTTTAACTCGTTAACTTCAACTTGGTAAGTTTGGATATCTTGCTGAACTTGAGTAAGTTGAGACGCAGCTTCTTGATTTTCTTTCGCAAGTCGTTCCCATCGAATCGCATCAGCACGAGCATTCCTCAAAAAATGGTTAAGCTCATGATAAGAAAGTGGTTCTGTTACACCTGGGTTAGGATTGTTGGCAGAGCGATTTTTGCGACGATCCTTGTCTGCGTCTCGCATAGTTATAATAAATGTTATAAATATTACTTTAATCCCTATGTTAATACAATTTTTTTTAATTGAAAATCTACTCTGTAAAAGTTTTATTTTGTCAATACCAATTTTCTAAGTTGATTTATGCCACCAAACTGATCTTTTATCATCCCGTGCGATCGCGTAATCCTAGTGTAAAAGTGATCGCTTCAACATTAAAAGCGATCACTTTTTTCCCCTAACTGTCTAAAAAGTTCCCAAAACGGGCGCTACCTCAACCTCAGAAATTTGTGGAACCAAGAATCCCTTAGCATAAATCTGGGGATTTGTTTGCGAGACTATGGCATAAGACTGGCGAAGATTAGCATTGACTGCAACAGTCTTCACGTCGTACATCTGCATCGCCATTTTGGGATAGAAACCAATACCAATAATCATCAACAGAAAACAGGCAGCGATAAACACCTCACGCGGTCTAGCATCGTCGTAGACTGCTTCTTCTGGTACTAAGCAGTCTGTACCAAAACAAACTGTTCCCTCATCTTCTTGATTTTCCAAACCTGCATTATTAATGTCACATAGGAGTGCTGCATCTTTTCCATAAAATACCTCTCGCAGCATGGAAAGTAGATAGATAGGTGTGAGGATGACTCCAACTGCGGCGAGAAAAACTGTGACGGTGCAGAAAGTTGAACTGTAAACGTCACTGCTTGTCATACCAACAAATACTGAGAGTTCGCCAGCAAAGCCACTCATACCGGGAAGTGCTAGAGATGCCATTGCTCCGATTGTAAACAGGGCAAAGACTTTGGGCATGGCTTGACCAATACCACCCATATCTTTCATTACCATTGTGTGGGTGCGATCGTAAGTAACGCCGGCTAAGAAGAACAGCACTGATGCAATCAAACCATGCGAAATCATCTGCAACATCGCACCGTTGATTCCCAAATCAGTGAATGATGCAATCCCAAGCAGCACAAACCCCATGTGGGATATCGACGAATAAGCCAAACGCCGCTTCATATTCGTCTGAGCAAAGGAGTTCAATGCACCATAAATAATATTGACAACGCCGAGAATCGCTAGAACCGGCGCAAAGTAAATGTGTGCATCGGGGAGCAGTTCAAGATTCAGGCGAATCAGTCCGTATCCACCCATCTTCAGCAATACACCAGCTAGAACCATTGACACAGGAGATGATGCTTCGCCGTGAGCATCAGGCAACCAGGTATGCATCGGGAAAACAGCAAGCTTGACACCAAATGCAACCAATAACCCTGTATAAAGTAGCAGCTGTAGTCCAAGAGGATATTCCTTCTTAGCCAGGGCAGTTATATCAAATGTCATATCACCGCCGCCGTATAGCCCCATTGCCAAGGCTGCCACTAAAATAAATATAGAAGCTGCTGCGGTATACAACAAAAATTTTGTAGCCGCATAGCGTCGCCTTTGCCCACCCCAGATGCAGACTAGTAGGTAGACAGGTATCAACTCTACTTCCCACATAATGAAAAATAGCAGCAAGTCTTTGGCAACGAACACCCCTACCTGTGCGGAATACAGCACCAGCATTAAAAAATAGAAGAGGCGGGGACGGTGATCAACTTGCCAGGCCGAAAAAATCGAGAGTGTGGTGACAAATCCTGCCAGAAGCACAAGTGGCGCTGAAAGTCCATCGACTGATACTGCCCAGTTAAGACCCAACTGAGGCATCCACGCATAACTTTCCACCATTTGAAAACTAGCATTGCTGGCATCGTAATGCTTCCAAAAGGCATAGCACATCAAAGCAAAGTCTGCGATACCTATACCCAATGCATACCACCGCACGCGCTTACCATCTTTATCAGGCAGCACAGGGATAAGCAGGGAAGCAACGAGTGGCAGCAAGACAATCGCGGTAAGCCAAGGAAATTGATCCGCTATCATGCTGTATGAGAAAAAATACTTATTTGTGAATGATGTTATTCTACTAAACTTTGTAACAATTTCTTCATAAGTATTTGTCCCAGTTAACCATAAATATTTGTCCCAGTTAACCGCTTTGACTCAAAGACAATTGACTTGAAAATGGCGACTGGGGACTGGGGAAGAAAGATTTTTATTTGCTCACGGTACTAATCCAGCCCGCAAGGCACGGACGGCAGCCTGTGTCCGGTCAGCAACACAAAGTTTATTGAGAATACCTCGAACATGAGTTTTTACAGTACCGACTGTTAAATAGAGCCTTTTCGCAATTTCTGCATTGTCACACCCAGCGACAATCAACTCTAAAACATCCATCTCCCTATGAGTTAAAGGATAGGTGACTATGCTTTTTTCAACATCTGGGTCAATACCTTCAATCAAGACTCTTTTTCCAGATGCGCCTCTGCTACTATCGGGGAAATCTTGACGTATTTGTTGTAGTACAAGGTCTGCGATCGCTGGATCGATCCATGAGCTACCTGCATGGGTCGTTCGCACAGCCTCAACTAGTCTTTCAGTTTCGATATCCTTCATGCAATAAGAATCTGCACCTGCTGCAAATGCTGCTAAAACTGCCTGTTCGCTGTTTTGCATGGTTAAAATTAGCAGTTTTGTAGTATAATCTTCATTCTCTGCTTGATATTGCCTAAATGTGCGTGTCAGCTCAATACCATCCATGTCAGGCAAACCGATGTCAATAGTAGCAACATCCGGCTTAAGACTTTTCAGAAGCTTAATGCCTTCGGCTGCATTGGCTGCTTCACCAACAATATTAAACTCTGGCTGGGTTTGTAAGGCAGCCCGTAAGCCGATTCTCGTAAGGTTGTGATCTTCAATTACAAGGATCTTGATTTCATTCATAGTTGCTTGACTTTACTGTTATCTATCTAAAGTACAGATTAAAATAATCTCGTTCTTCTATCCGGTATCTTATACAAAAAGCAATGTAGTTGGTATTGTTTACTAAACTTCATCTACCATTAGACATAAATAACCTTATCTCGTAAGTTTTTCTAAAGCAAGAGTTTCGATATGGCAATAAGAAGTCAATCAAAAAATATTTTTATACATTAACTTGAGAATAGATGTTTCATGGTAAACAATTTTCCATTAAAAATCCGGTAGCAAGTAATCGTCGGTGACTATTAAATAGTTGCCCTTGCAGTGGCTAGGATGATTCACATAAAAGGGGCTAAAATACCTCACCCTCAGACCCAAACACAGATATTGCTTGGATAACCAGACGGTTAAAATACTTGTTAAAATAAATATCTTAATACATACATAAAATAAATCACTAGTGTAATTACTTAAAAAGCCAAGATTTTAATTCAGGAAACTTGAAAGGAAAATGTGAATCCTTAATAATCTCAGCGCTGGTGAAGTAAGCTATTACTAGATTTGCGAGGGATAGCCAAGCACTTCTTTTTTTTATTTAGCCATGTCTTTAACTAAAACTGTCAAAAAAGATAAAATTCTAGCTGTCGATGATGTTTTTGACAATTTATTGGTCTTAGAAGCTGTCCTAGAAGATGAGGGCTATGAAATTAGCTTAGTCGAAGATAGCAAAATTGCTCTGGCTATGGTTGAGGAGTCGCCGCCAGACTTAATTCTCTTAGATGTGATGATGCCGGAGATAGATGGCTATGAATTTACTCGACGCATCCGGCAAAATCCGGCGTTGCCATTTATCCCCATTTTGCTGCTCACGGCTCACTATGCGTCTAGCGTTGTGGAAGGACTTGATGCTGGTGCAGATGACTTTATTCGTAAACCATTCGATCCTAATGAATTACATGCACGAGTGCGATCGCTCCTCCGCCTCAAGCATAGTATCGACGAACGAGATCAGATGGCTAACCTGCGGGCAGATTTTGTCTCTCGTTTTACTCACGATTTACGCATCCCACTAGTAGCCTCTAACCGCGTATTAAAATTATTGTTGGAAGGCAGGTTTTGCGATGTTTCGCCACAATTGCAAGAAATAATTGATACCATGATTGGCAGTAATCAAGACCTGCTGGAAATGGTAAATACCTTGCTAGAAGTTTATCGTCATGAAGCGGGTTGTAAAACCTTAAAAATTTCTCCCTGCAATATTCAGGAATTAGTTGGTGAAGTTTCGCAAGAATTAACTCCTCTAGCTGAAGAAAAAGGATTAACTGTAAATATTGATCTAGGTGAAACGGTAAGTACCGTTATGGGCGATCGCGTTGAACTGCGGCGAGTTTTAACAAATATTATTGGCAATGCCATTAAATTTACAGACAAAGGTTCTGTAGATATTCGCTGCTATCCTACTCCATTAGCTGTGACTATTGATATCCAAGATACGGGCCCGGGAATTTCTAAACAAGACCAAGCAATATTATTCGAGCGATTTCGCCAAGGGAAACACCAACGTTCTGGTAGTGGTTTAGGACTATATCTATCTCGCTGCATTATTGAAGCACATCAAGGCACAATCGATGTAACATCTGAACCAGGGCAGGGTAGTACATTCACTATCCGTCTCCCTGTAGCAGTCGAAAACTAAAAAGTAGGCATACAAAATTATTTTTTTGTAGGATTTGTGGCAGCATTTGGCAAGACAGCAAGCGGGTTGGCGAAAGTAAGAACTTTATCAATGGCACAATGGAACCGCCGATCTTGACTATAATAGGACTTACGCAAAAATTGCTAAAAAGCTTAATTTCTCGAACCGCCAAGACGCCAAGAGCGCCGAGAATTCGTAGAGTGTGCGTAAGTCCTATATAACAATGGCTATCTACCACTCTATTTTTTATTTTCTGAGAATTAAGAGCCGATGTAATTTGTTCTTTTTGTTTCTTGGAAGATTCAGTTTATATCAATACTGCTCGGTTTTTGGATTTTTAATTCGGAATTTGGTTTGGGGAAAAGGTTACTGGGTTTAGGTTAAAGGTTTTTTCTTTCCCTTTTCCCCAAAACCCGACAAGTATTGCAGTTTATATTTCCTTAGTGTAACAAATAGGTTTTTTGCAATCAAAAATAGTGTTCACAGGCAAAATCCGTGAACACTAAGATAGAAAACTCAGATATAGGAGGAAGCAGGCAAAAATAAATATTTTTACCGATCAGTTTCTGGAACAATATCGGGACAGTATTGGCAAAAGCCTAAAGCCCAAGGTAAAACATAGATTTGAAAAAAGAAGAAGGTTCAGTAAATAATTATTTTACTTACACCTTCTTCTTAAATAAAGTTCAGCCTATTCTAAATTCTTTTTAACTTCATCTTTGATATTCTCAGCAGTGTGGCGGACTTGAGCTTCAGCTTGTTTGGCTTTACCTTCAGCTTTATCTTTAGGATCGCCAGTTACTTCACCAACCGCCTCTTGGACTTTACCTTCAACATTTTTAGCAAAAGCTTTTGCTCTATCTTCGATACTCATATTTTTTCTTCCTAAGTGTGTTAATTGTTGATTAGTTTTTTATTGCTTGCTTGAAAAGCGCTGCAATGTTTATAGATTACTTTTAGACAAGTTTTAATTCTTCTATCTGACGATGTTTTTATGAAGAATATTTGTATCCGTTGTACATAAATATTTAAAGGTTAAATTCATCTTGAGAATTCAACTAATATCCAAAAGAGAGAAAGGCATTCTTATATTGTTCAGTCTTAAGACAAGATAATTTATAACTTTAGGTAGATAGTGATGCTGATAAACCGCAACTTGGCTTATCACAACTGGATATAGTAAAGTATGTCAACAGGGTGCAGAGGCTTTCAGTTTGGTGGTAGATAGTGCAATATTAGTGAGTCCGTGTATTCAATTCCGAGTAAATGAGATGCTTTAAAATACTTTCGTCTTTAATTACTAAATGAGGTTAGTTAAATGTCTGAACTTACGAATGTTCAATATATTTTGAATTGGTTAAAATCTACCAATCATGATTTATTTGATTGTTACAATCCAGGTTTAACTCTCCAGCAGACTGACGAAATTACCAAGGATTTACCATTCAGCTTATCCGAAGAAGTATACGAACTTTATCAATGGCGCAATGGAACCTTAAAAAGAGATATATCGAAAATATAACTCAGAATTAAAAAAATATGAAAGTGGATAATAACCAATTGCTTCCTTAGAAAACCTGTGGTATTTAAATATTAATAAAAATAGCTTGAATATAAAGAATAATGAAGTACTTATTGCTAATTTGGGTGCTTATACTCTGTTTAGTCGCTCCAAGTGCAGCGATCGCTAACAACAAGCCCCTTCATATCTACACTCAAGCAATACAGCCCTATACTTTAATATCTGGAGTTGGGACAATCCACCATCCAGTTTCCACTTCTAATCCCCAAGCGCAAGAGTTTTTCGATCAGGGATTAAATTTGATTTACGCTTTCAATCATGATGAGGCGGTGCGTTCTTTTCAATACGCTGCCAAACTCGATCCACATTTAGCGATCGCATATTGGGGTATCGCTCTAGCTCTAGGCCCCAATATTAACTTAGCAATCGACCCCAACCGAGAATTAGCTGCTTACCAAGCGGTACAGCAAGCTTTAGCACTTTCCACTCAAGCATCTGCCGAAGAACGAGACTACATTACCGCCTTAGCAAAACGTTACTCCCAAGATCCTGATGCAGATTTGTTTCAACTAGCGCTTTACTACGCAAAAGCAATGGGAACCCTAGTTAAACGCTATCCAGATGATTTGGATGCGGCGACGCTTTACGCTGAAAGCTTGATGGATTTGCATCCTTGGCAGCACTGGACTAAAGATGGCAAGCCACAGCCAGATACAGAAGAAATTGTGGCTATTTTAGAATCAGTCCTCAAACGTAACCCGAATCATACCGGAGCTAATCATTACTATATTCATGCAGTGGAAGCTTCACCTACTCCAGAACGGGCCCTTGTGAGTGCCAAAAAACTAGGAACCCTAGCACCAACAGCCGGACACTTGGTACACATGCCAAGTCATATTTATTTTCGTGTAGGAGATTATGAAGGGGCAATGCAGGCAAACGAGCAAGCGATCGCTCAAGATGATATTTACATCAAAAAATATCAAGTCCAGGGCACTTACGCCATGATGTACTACAACCACAATATACATTTTCTCATGGTGGCCAGTAGCATGGCAGGAAAATATAAAGATGCTCTCCAAGCCGCAGAGACGTTAGTCGCAAATGCTACTGCAATTGACCCCTACGCACCAATGCTTGAGGGATTCCTGGGCAGCAAAATGCTGATTCAGACACGCTTTAGTGATTGGGATGCCATTTTAAAAACTCCCGCCCCCGATGCTAAATTGCCCACTACCACAGCACTTTGGCATTTTGCTCGTGGTATGGCAAGTGCAGCCACAGGCAAACTTGAAGATGCAGCAAGTGAAAGTCGGGCATTGGTTGCCGCCAAACAGGGAATTTCCACCGAAGCAACTATTGGCTTTAGTCCTGCCAGTCGCATTTTAGACATTGCCTCAAAAGTTCTAGACGCTAAAATTGCTAGAGAAAAGCATGATTATGAATCTGCCATTTTATTGCTAGAAAAAGCAGTGGCACTAGAAGATACCCTTGATTACGTGGAACCACCAGACTGGTACTTTCCCACACGGGAATCTTTAGGCAGTGTGCTTTTGGCTAAAGGTGACTATGCACAGGCTGAAAAAGTCTTTCGTGCTGATCTAGAAAAGTATCCCCATAATGGGCGTTCTCTATTTGGCTTGCAGGCAAGTTTACAGGCATTGGGGAAAGATAAGGCTGCTCAACTTGTCAAAGCCGAATTGGAAACAGCTTGGAAAGGTGATATAAGCAACTTGCTATAGCCAACATGTATTGAGGGAACGCCAAAAAATAAATTATCCAATTTTTGGAATCAAAACCACTTTTTCTCCCCCTGCTCCCTGCTCCCCTGCCCTAAAAGCGACGCACCAGAAAGCGGTTAGATAATTTTTATAACTCAAATTAGGATTGCCATACCCTTTATTTGTTGCCTGACTTTGCCTTTCATATTAAAATTTGGGAGTAATACTTTTGGTTAATACAGTCAAACGTTCAATTCGGATATTGAAGATGCGCCCCTGCATGTCTGATTTCCTTAATCACCCTATAGGATTTATCTTCTTCCATTTCCAACCCTTTTTTTGCGGTGGGCTGTACTTATGGTAGGTGGGGGCAGGCGATCACGTAAGTGCGATCGCATCACTAGTTAATTATCTGTTAACGATCTACTGGATGCAGAGAGTTGGCTCGTATGTCATCCTAGATTAGGAGAGTTAATTTGGTGATGTCTTTGGTTTTAGTATTGAAAGGCTTTTTCCTTTTAGTATTTACAGACTACTCAGAGAAATTAAAATCTCTACACAGTGATGATTTTGGAGAGAATCGATGTCAATTTATGTAGGTAACCTCTCTTATGACGTTACACAAGAAGATTTAAGTGGTATTTTTGCAGAATATGGTACTGTAAAACGGGTTCAAGTACCTACTGACCGTGAAACAGGTCGTCCACGCGGCTTTGCTTTTGTGGAAATGGGAACCGAAGCTGAAGAAGCAGCTGCCATTGAAGCTCTCGATGGTGCTGAGTGGATGGGTCGTGACCTGAAAGTGAATAAGGCTAAACCCAAAGAAGATAGAGGTGACAGAGGTTCCTTTGGTGGTGGTAGAGGAGGATACGGCGGTGGTGGCGGCGGTGGACGCAACCGCTACTAATGTTGGAAACAAAAAAATTTACCTAGAGTCTTAAGGTCAGACAAGGTGTCTGTCTTTTTTTTGTAATGTTAGTGCTTCCATAGCCATTGATGAAGTCAACTTAGTTAGGAGAGATAATGACCCAAGTAATTGTAGGTGACAATGAACACATTGAATCAGCCTTACGGCGATTTAAGCGAGAAGTTTCCAAGGCTGGAATTTTTCCAGACATGAGAAAGCATCGCCATTTTGAAACGCCCCTAGAAAAACGCAAGCGCAAAGAAGTTGCCAAGCACAGACAAAGTAAGAGAAGCTTTCGTAACTAAGGGCTGACACAATACGTACGGTTAAGGAATTTCTTGGTTGAGGCAGGCAGGGGGGCAGAGGGAGAAGAGAAGCAGGGGGAGCAAGAGGAGAAGCTGTTCTTGATACAAGAATTACTGAACAATAACTTTCTTTCCTCCCCTGCCTCCCCTGCATCCCCTGCCCAAGAGCTTATCCGAACCGTATTGAGGGCTGACATAGATATAACGAATGCCCTCATAAAATCTATGAGGGTTTTCCTTTTGGCTATTTTAAAATCAGGAAACCTAAAGAAACGCTAAAATCAAGTCAGCCTTTGTATTGTAGCGGTTGTGTCTCACATCACTCAGAGGGCGGTTCACTGTATAAATCCTGATTGTCAACGTCCTTATCCTCAGCCTTGGGGAAACAAATTTTGCAACAGTTGTGGCGCACCGCTAGAACTGTTAGACCGCTATGTTCCACTTCAGGCTTTGGGGTCGGGAGGATTTGCTCAAATTTACACGGTTTGGGATGAAAAAACTCAAACAGAGAAAGTGCTGAAGGTGTTGATAGAAGATTCACCAAAGGCACTGGAGTTATTTACCCAAGAAGCGGCGGTTTTATCTAGTTTGAACCATCCAGGTGTCCCCAGAGTCGATGCCGAAGGGTATTTTCAGGTACAACTGTTTAACCCCAAACCGCACCAATTGTCTTGTCTGGTAATGGAAAAAATTAATGGACGGACTTTAGAGGAGATATTAAAAAAGTTTCCCCAAGGCTGTCCAGAGGATTTAGTTTTAAACTGGTTTGCCCAAGCTGTACAGATTTTACAAGAATTACACAAACGTCAGATTCTTCACCGGGATATCAAACCTTCTAATTTAATGCTGGGCACTTCTTCGCCATCTTTAACCCCGTCTCAAGGGCAAACAGGGGGCGATCGCTTAGTACTAATTGATTTTGGAGGAGCAAAACAATTTAGCCCCTCTAAGCTGCGTTCTCAGTCTAGTTCCACTCGATTATTTTCTTCTGGCTACAGTCCACCAGAACAAGTGACTGGAGGGATTGTCGGGCCAAGTGCCGATTTTTATGCCCTTGGTCGAACCATGATTGAACTACTAACAGGCAAGTACCCGCTAGACTTAGAAGATCAGCAAACGGGAAAATTGCACTGGCGAACTACGGTAAATATCAACCCCCAACTAGCAGATTTGCTGGATGAGATGGTGCAGGAGGATGTGCGATCGCGTCCAGCAAATGCAGCTATAATTCAAAAACGTTTGGCGAAGATTTCTCAACCATTACCGCCATCAGGATTATTTGCCCAACTGCGAGACAAGGGTAAGCTTGCTTCAACGCAAGTTTCCCAAAGATTTACACAGTTAATACAAACTATTGAACAAGTTTTAGCTAACTTTAGCCAAGCTGTAACCAAAACCGTTATTTTTATTGCTCAGACAATCATCAAAATTTTGCAAGCTTGTTTGGCGACGATTTGGGCGATGATTCTGGCTTATGTTGGCGCTTGTTTTGGTGCGATCGCAGGTTTTATTTTGGCATATCACACAAGCTTAGGTCGTCAGGTTGTGGAATTTATTTGGAATCAGCAAAACCAATTAGTGCCAAATACTCAACCCGTCTTGGGGGCAGATATTTTGGTATTCGTCGCCGCAGGCTGGGGAACCGCTTGGGGACTGACAGTATCCGGCTGTTTTGGTCAACAGCGACGCTTTTTAGTAGCGTCGCTGATGGGCATGATTAGCTATGGCTTCGGCTGGTTGATTTTGCAATTAATGACACCCAAAGATAGCGGTGAGGGCTTAGTGGCAGTGATTTTAGTGGGAGTTTGCCTACTTACCTTAAGTTTAGGACTTCGTAGCCATCACATAGTGTACGCTGTATTCGCTGCCTTTGGTAGTGCGATCGCCTATGCAGTTTTGATTCTTTTGAGGTTAGCGCCTCCGATTTTCCAATTCTCTAGTCAACCAGGCTGGTCAGAGTTACAGTTACCTCTGATTTTTTTTGGTTCTGTGGGTGTCTTTATTAGCTTCTGGTTAGGAGTGAGTTACTACCTAATTGTTCCTGGATTGCGGTTTTTAGGGTGGCGTTAAATCAGTGAATAGTTATCAGTTATCAATTTTTAGCTAATAGCTGTTGAAGAACCCCATCCCAATACTGTGCAAATCTGCGATCGCCTAGAATCAGGAAGCTACTAACTCCTAACTCCCTACTCCCTTTCAAATACAAAGGATACTTTAGATGGTTGCCCAAATCCAAGAACTTGAAGCCCAGCACTGGGTTAAAACTCGTTCTTCTCTCGACCCTAGCGAATCTACTTTCCTGATTTGGAAAGGTAAAATTTACGCCTTTATCCCCGGTGAGAAAAAACAACTCTTGTTTAAGATGCTGGGATTGAGTGTTAGCAGATGTATTCCCACAGATGAGGGTAGCTGGGATTTTACTTCCAGGGAATTAACTTATTACCTCAACCCACAAACAGATGAAGTTTTAAGCAAATGGGAAAATCCTTGGACAGGTGAAACAGTTCCGGTGATTCACGTTGCTAATAATCCAGTGCAGGGCAAGTTTAAAGGAAATTTCCCCGCACAAGTAGATAATGACAGCACAACCTTTGTTTTTGATATATTTCCCTATTACCCCAATCCCTTAGCAGAAGACCCCAAATTTGCCGAATACAGCCCAAATCCAATTTATCAGGCAGCAGAATTATTTAAATTAACAGTGCCAACCGCAGACTTATTCAATACAGCCCTCTCCTCAGTTTCTCAACTCAAACTAAGCTGGGATCGGATTGGTCAATGGCTTCCCTGGATGAAAATGGGCGATCGCCCCGGTCAACTGATCTATAGTGCTGTTGGCAGCAAAGTCAATGGTTTAGCAGAATTGCCTCCACTGTTGCAAGACGAAATTAATAACCGTATTCCTTTATATAAAAAAGCCCCAAAATCATTCATAGATGGAGAAGATATGACTTCGTGGTTGTATTTCCAAAAATACTTTCAAGCTTACTTAGCTGGTGAAATCTTCCCGCTTCCCCAAGCAGAAGAATTTTAAACTAGTAGCCCTGCAAAATTAATGACAATTTAAAGTTTTTGCTTTTAGAAGATTTTCAAACAGACCGCATAGAAAATCCGATTATTCTATGGGAGCGGGGAAATCTACTAACCTTAGCTGTTTCAGATAATCCACGAAATTATCCACCTTTTGACCCGCAGTGGATTGAACACACCATTCGTTTTTACTGCCAACTTCGCTCTAAATTAACAATACCAGAGTTGATTATCCACTCTCAAGCCGAAGCTGCCTCTACAAAATATCTACAATCAGTAATAGATAAGTTCAAATAGCGAGAGTAAAACTCACGATTAATCCCTAACAAACATAGAACCTCTTCCTCTGCCCCTTTGCTTCCTTCAACCAAATTTCGCCTCTTGCCCTGAACAATCAAATAAATGTAAACCTAACCGTTGGGAAAGTTCTTCACACACCTTTACCCCCCGCACACTGTTACCACGCACATCTAACAGAGGCGAAAAAACTCCAATGCCCATCTTATTGGGTACAACGGCGATAATCCCACCACAAATTCCGCTTTTCGCCGGAATCCCAATTTTATAAGCCCACTCACCTGCAAAGTTGTACATTCCGCAGGTATACATCACACTCAAAATATCTTTGATATAACGCTTATCTATCGCCTGTTCTTTGATAATAGGGTTAATACCTTTGTTAGCAAGGGTAGCCGCCATCACCGCTAAGTCTTGGCAATTCACCATCACAGCACACTGCTGAAAATAAAGATCCAGCGACTCTTCAATATTCCGGTCAATCATGCCAAAGTTGAGCATCAGATGCGCCATTGCCCGGTTGCGATGTCCTGTACTGCGTTCTGAGGTAAAAACTGAAATGTCAACGAACACATCGTGCCCAATATATCGCCGAAACATATCCAGCATTCGGTTGAGGCGTTCGGTGGGGCCGGAACCTTTAATTAAGCTGGTGGTGGCGATCGCACCTGCATTTACCATTGGATTATAAGGTCGCTTCGATTGCTCATCCAAAACAATCGCGTTAAATGCATCCCCCGTCGGTTCCACGCCAACTCTAGTCAAAACGTAATCCAGTCCATGATCTTCTAAGGCAAGTCCATAAGCAAATACCTTGGAAATTGACTGAATGGTAAAGAGTTGGTCATAGTCTCC